>CAINEA010000430.1 GCA_903847525.1 uncultured Acetobacteraceae bacterium
CGCCACCGGACAAAAGCCAGCCACCCCTGCCGGCTCCCGTAATCGACAGCAGCGCGGCCGCGCGCCATGATCGGCGCAACTCGCCGGAGGAAACACCCATGCACGATGACGCCAATGGCGGGATTGACCGCCGTACCCTGCTGGCCGTCGCAGCCGCAGCCACGATTTCGGGCGGTGCGGCTGGCGCCGACCCGATCGTCGAAACCAGTGCCGGCAAGCTGCGCGGCACGGACGAAGCCGGCATCCTCGCGTTCCGGGGCATTCCCTACGGTGCCTCGACCGCCGGGCGCTACCGCTTCCTGCCGCCGCAGCCAACCCAGCCCTGGGCCGGCGTGCGCGACGCGCTGCGCTACCAGGGCCATGCGCCTCAGGCGCTGGAGGGGGTCAGCCGCCGTCCCGAGATGGCGGATTTCTCCGGTGCCCCGGACACCACGCCGGAGGGCGAGGACTGCCTCACCCTGAACCTTTGGACCCCCGGCACCACCGGCAAACGCCCCGTGATGGTTTGGTTCCATGGCGGCGCGTTCTCGTACGGGTCGGCCAACTCGCTGCGGACGCAGGGCAATTCGCTCTGCAGGCGCGGCGATGTGGTGGTGGTGACCGTCAACCAGCGCCTGAACATCTTCGGCCATCTGTATCTGGCCGACATCGGCGGCCCCGAATTTGCTGCCTCCGGCAACGCCGGCACGCTGGACATGCTAGCGGCGCTTCAATGGGTGCGCGACAATGCCGCGGCGTTCGGTGGCGATCCTGCCAATGTGACGATCTTCGGCGAGTCCGGCGGCGGTGGAAAAGTCAGCACCTTGCTGGCGATGCCGTCGGCAAAAGGGCTGTTCCACCGTGCCATCATCCAGAGCGGTGCGGCGGTGCGGCTGATCGACAAGGACCGCGCGAACCGGTTGGCCGAGGCCGTGCTGAAGACTCTGGGCCTGACATCCGGCCAATTGGCCGAACTGCAGATGGTGCCGATCGCCAGGCTGCTCGGAGCCATCGCACCGGCCTCCAAGGCCATCGGCCCGACCGAGCACAAGCTGTTCGACCGATATAATTTCGGCCCCGTGGTGGATGGCGGCATCCTGCCGTCGCAGCCCTTCGATCCCATCGCGCCGGATATCTCCAGGCACATCCCGCTGATGATCGGCGACATGAAGGACGAGATGGCGATCTTCCTCGCGCCCGACGACAAGGTCTGGCACCGCACACTTACCGAGGCGGAGATGCGCACCCGCGTTGGCGCCGTCGCCGGTGCCGACGCGGACCGGGTGATCGAGCTGTACAAAGGCATGCATCCCGAAATCAATCCGGCCGAATTGCTGATCGCCATCCTGACGGATTCCAATTTTCGCATCCGCTCGCTGACCGTGGCGCAGCGCAAGGCCGCCCAAGCAGCTGCCCCGGTCTACATGTACGCCTTCAACTGGGAGACGCCGGTGCATGGCGGGCGGTTGAAAGCCCCGCACGCGATGGACGTGCCGTTCACCTTCGACACGCTGGAACATGTCGGCTCCACCGACCGCAGTCCGGCCGCACACGAACTGGCCGCGCGCATGTCCACAACCTGGACCACGTTCGCCCGCAACGGCACGCCGGACAACCCAGCCGTCCCGCACTGGCCCGCCTACAGCCCGCAGACGCGCGAAACGATGATCCTGGACACGAGCTGGGCTGTCGTTGCCGATCCCAACCGGGAAACCCGCTTGCTCTGGCAAGACATCACCCACACGAAGGCATAAGCCATGAATGTCCCCGTCAACCGCCGCATCGTTCTCGCGTCACGCCCGAACGGACGCCCGACAGCGGCGAACTTCCATCTTGTCAGCGGCGAACGGCCCGAGCCCGGGCCGGGAGAGATCCTTACCCGGACAATCTGGCTATCGCTCGCGCCCTACATGTTCTGGCGGATGCGCGACGAGAAATCCTATGCCCCGCCGGTCGGCCTGAATGAAATGATGGTCGGCGGCACGGTCGGCCAGGTGATCGCGTCCAATCACGCGGACCTGAAGGAAGGCGACCTCGTACTCGGCCAAGGCGGCTGGCAGGACTACGCCGTGCTGCCCGGTGCCAGCGTGCAGAAGATCGACCCAGCCTGGGGGCCAAGCTCGCTCAGTCTCAATCTCCTCGGCGGCAACGGCCTGACTGCCTATGCCGGCCTGTTGGACATCGGCAAGCCAAAGCCGGGCGAGACGGTCGTGGTCGCCGCGGCATCCGGCGGCGTTGGCTCCATCGTTGGGCAGATCGCCCGAATCAAGGGAGCGCGCGCTATCGGCATTGCCGGGGGGGCTGAGAAATGTGCCTTCGTGCGCGACGAGCTTGGCTTCGATGCCTGTGTGGACCACCGGAGCTCCAGCTTCGCCGCGGACCTTGCGGCCGCCTGCCCGAACGGCGTCGATGTTTATTTCGAAAACGTCGGTGGTCCAGTATTTGAAGCCGTATTGCCCTTGTTCAACGATTTCGCCCGCATGCCCGTCTGCGGCCTGATCTCGCAGTATACCGCCACCGATCTGCCGGCCGGTCCCAATCAGGTTCCGGCCCTGATGCGCGCGGTCCTCACCAAGCGCCTGGCCATCCGCGGCTTCATCTCCAGCGACTTTGCCTATATGCGCGAAGCCTTTTTCAAGGACACGCTGGAATGGCTTCGCGCCGGCAAGCTGCGCTACCGCGAGGATATTACCGACGGGCTGGAGAATGCGTCGACAGCGCTGATTTCGATGCTGGATGGCAAGAATTTCGGCAAGGTGCTGATCCGGGTCAGCCCAGAGTCCTGAGCGCCCGTCGGGGCCCTAGCCAACCACGCCCGGATTGGCCACGATGCCTGACTGACCCGGCGCCAAGCCGGGCAAACGACGACAGGGGGAGGCACCATTGGCGATTCTGCACACGCGACAAGTGCGCCCGCAAACCATGTTCAGCATCCGCCTGACAGTTTGCTGACAAGAAGATGGATTTCTCCTTCGACCTGTTCGGCAACGCCATCCTGTCCGGCCTGCTGCTTGGCGGCTTCTACGCCGCGGTAACCATTGGCGTCGCGATCTCCTTCGGCATGCTGGACATCGTTAACATTGCCCATCCCGCCTTCATCATTCTTGGATCCTATATCGCCTATACGGCCAATTCGCTGCTCGGCATGGACCCGATCCTGGCCAGCCTGATCGCGCTGCCGGCGTTCTATCTGCTGGGGATGGGCATCTACCAGATCTACCATGTCTCGTTCGAACGACGAGGCGACGAGGCCCTGCGCGGCCTCGCCTTCTTTTTCGGCCTGCTGTTCATCACCGAAGTCGCGCTGGTGCTCACCTTCGGCGTCGATTACCGCCTGGTGGAAGCGCGCTATATCGGGCCGAGCATCCATATCGGCCCCATCGACCTACCGCTGCGCCTGCTGGTGCCGTTCATCGTGTCGCTGGGCCTGATCGGGTTGTTGCAGGTGTTCCTGTCTCGTACCTTCCTCGGTCGCGCCATCCTCGCCGTGGCGCAGGACCAGGAGGCGCTGCGGCTGATGGGCGCCGATCCGATCCGCATCAAGCGTATCGCCTTCGGCATCTCCATCGCCACCGCTTCCGTCGCCGGCGCCATCCTGATCGTTATCCAGCCGGTGGAGCCTTCCATCGCACGCGACTATATCGGCCGCATCTTCGCCATCTGCGTCATGGGCGGTCTCGGCAGCTTTCCCGGCATGGTCGTCGCCGCGCTCGCGCTCGGCATCGTCGAAAGCCTCACGTCCACCTTTTACGGTCCATCCTGGACCCCCGCGGTCGGGTTCGGCTTTCTGCTACTGACCCTGGCGGTTCGACCCGCCGGCATCTTCGGGCGCTGACGCATGCGCGCCCTGCCCTTCCTGCTCGTCTCCATCCTTGTCGCCGCCGCGACGTTCGGCGCGGCGACACTGGTGGGGAATTCATATGTCTTCTTCGCCGGATACGTGGTGCTGCAATACATCGTGCTCGCCACCGCCTGGAACATCCTTGGCGGCTACACCGGCTACGTGAACTTTGGAACCGCCGCCTTTCTTGCCCTTGGAGCCTATAGTTCCGTCGTCATCCACAAGACCATGCCGATGCCGATCCCGGTGCTGATTGTGATCGGCGGCTTGGTCTCCGGGATCGTGGGCCTCGGCATGGGCTACCTCACTCTGCGCCTGCGTGGATCGTTCTTTTCGATCGCCACGCTCGCTTTGTCGGTCGTGGTGCAGACCCTGATCATCAATTGGGATTTCGTCGGCGGGTCTCGCGGCGCCTATATCGTTCGCCCACGCACCACCGAGTATTTCGCCATGAACTACATCGAATACCTGTTCCTGGTCATGCTGGTGCTATCGGTGATCGCCGTGTTCACCGCTCGCTGCATCGAACGCTCCCGCCTCGGCTACGGCTTCGCCGCCATCCGTGATGACGAGGCCGCCGCCGAAGCCTCCGGCGTTCCCACTCTGAAGCTGAAGCTGCTTGCCACGACCTTGTCCGGCGCCTTCATGGGTATGGCCGGTGCGCCCCTGCCCTATTACGTGACCTATCTCGATCCCGCCTCCGGCTTCAGCCTGGCCTATGCGGTGAACGCCATCGCCATGCCGCTGATCGGCGGCACAGCGAGCTGGCTCGGCCCGGTTATCGGCGCGGTGCTGCTCGGCACACTGCAACAGGTCGCCACCGTCACGATTTCCTCCGCGCTCAATCTGCTGATCGTTGGGGTCATCCTTGTCGCCTTCGTGATCATCGCGCCGAATGGCCTCATCGGCCTGGTACGCGGCAAGGGAAGGGGAATGAAGCGATGACCGCCCCTCTGCTTTCCGTCGAGAACCTCGGCAAGCGATTTGGCGGCTTCGTCGCCCTGGAGGCCATCCATCTCGACATCGCCAAGGGCGAGCGCGTCGGCCTGATCGGCCCGAATGGGTCGGGCAAGAGCACGCTGGTCAATTGCATGTCGGGCACCCTGCGCAATGAAACCGGCATCGTGCGATTTGACGGCCGGCCGATGAACGGCCTGCCCGCGCATCAACGCACCCGCCTCGGCTTCGCCCGGAGCTTCCAGCTACCCCGCCCATTCAATAGCCTGTCGGTAGCCGAGAACCTGCGCATTCCCATTGAATATACGGTCAATGCCCGGCCGGCAGCTCATGTGCCCGCCGGAGATATCGTGGGTCGATGCAACGATCTGCTCGCCATGGTCGGCCTCGCGGAAAAATCGGAAAAAATGCCGCGCGACCTCACCCAGATCGAGATGCGCAAACTCGAACTCGCCCGCGCCATGGCCTCCGAGCCCAAGTTGCTGATCGCCGACGAGGCGATGGCCGGGCTGTCTCACGCGGAGGTGGACGACATCCTGGCCCTGCTGATCCGGCTGAACGAACAGGGCGTCACCATCGTCATGATCGAGCACATCATGCGCGCGGTGATGCAGTTCTCCCAGCGCCTCGTGGTGCTGGTCGCCGGAAGGAAGATCGCCGACGGGCTGCCGGCCGACGTCGTGCGCAACCCCGAAGTGGAGCGCGCCTACCTTGGCGAGTAGCCTCACCATCTCCGGCGTTGATGCCGGCTACGGCGCGATCCGTGTGCTGAACGGCGTATCGTTGACAGTTGCGCCCGGCCAGACGGTGGCGCTGCTCGGCACCAACGGCAACGGTAAATCCACACTGATGAAATGCGTCATGGGAATGGTCACGCCCACCGCCGGCAGCATTGTCGCGGAGATCGACGGCAGCCTGCATGAACTGGTCGGATTGTCCACGCAAGCCATCGTCGATCTCGGCATCGCCTTCGTGCCCGAGGGGCGCCGGTTGTTCCCGAAACTGTCGGTGACCGAGAATCTGCTGCTCGGCGCCTACCGCCAATCCGCCCGGGTCTCGATCGCGCGCAACCTCGCCTTCTGCTACGAGGCCTTTCCCCGCCTGTCCGAACGCCGCACCCAGCTCGCTGGCTCCATGAGCGGCGGCGAGCAGCAGATGTTGGCCCTGGCCCGCGCGCTGATGTCCGATCCGCGCATCCTGCTGATCGACGAGCCCTCCGTCGGGCTGGCGCCGCTGCTGGTCAGCCGCACGATCGAGAAGATCAAGGAGCTGAAAGACACCTTCAACCTTACCGTGCTGATGGCCGAGCAGAATTTCACCCAAGCGATCCGCATCGCAGATGCCGGCTATCTGATCGTGCACGGCGAAATTGTTTTCGAGGGCACCTCGGCCGAGGCGTTGAACGACAACGAACAGATCCGCAAATTCTATCTGGGCCTGTAGCCGTGTAGCCGTGTAGCCGGACTGCCGCGCAGCCCGGGACTAATTCTGAAACGTGTTGCAGGCCTTCACCTGACCACTCTGCAGTCCGGCGCTGAGCCATTGCACCCTCTGTTCGGCTGAACCGTGCGTGAAACTATCCGGCACCACCGCACCACGCCCGGCCTGCTGGGCCAGCCGGTCATCGCCAATCGCGGTCGCCGTGGCAACTGCCTGGCGCAGATCGTTCTGATCGATGTTCTGGTGGCGCTGGTTCATGTGATAGGCCCACACCCCCGCCAGGCAATCCGCCATCAATTCGGTCCGCACCGACAACGCGTTGGCCGACCGCTTGTCTGTCTGCCGCTCGGCCTGTTGCACTTTTGGCAGCAGCCCAATCAGGTTCTGCACGTGATGCCCGACCTCATGCGCGATCACGTAGGCGTAGGCGAAGTTCCCGCCCCCACCGAGCCGGCGCTGCATGTCCTGAAAGAACGACGTGTCCAGATACAGCTTGTGATCCAGCGGACAGTAGAACGGTCCCATGGATGATTGCGCGGTTCCGCAGCCGGACTGCGTGACGCCGGAGAACAGCACGAGGGTCGGCTTTTCATAGGGCTTTCCCGCCTGCTGGGGCAGCACCTGCGTCCAAACGTCCTCGGTTTCGCCCAGCACCTTGGCCACGAAATTGCCCATCTGATCGGTCGGGACCCCTTGCTGGCCGGGGGCGGACACCGCCGGCCCGTTTCCGCCGGTCACCATCTCCGCCCCACCGATCAGCATCCGCGGATCGATCCCGGTGGCCCAGCCCAGCAAGGTCAGGATCACGATGGCGCCGATGCCTAGGCCGCCCTTGGTGGCCCCGCCCATGCCGCGCCGGTCTTCGATATTGCCGGAAGCCCGGAGGTCGTCGTCACGCATCGCACTGCTCCTGTCGCACTAGGGCGGCTAATCCAACTCGATATTACAGAGAGCAAACCGATCCGTAAAACCACGTCCTGCGGCAAACGTGAAACCGTGGAGCCACGAAACGGCCGGTGACGCCGGGCCTATTTCTTCACCTCACTATACGGATACATCACGTCCCCGCTCTTATAGGCAGGCGGCCAGAGGATCTTTTCCGCGCTCAGATCGCGGAACTGCTCGATGCCGTTGCCCACGACGTTCTGGAACTGCACCTCCAGCACCCGCGCCTCTACCCATTCGCCCTGCTCGTTGAACTGGATCGGTCCGGCGACGGTCTTGAAAGTGGTCTTGCGCATGTAGGCGGCCAGCTTTTCGTCATCCAGGCTCTGGGTCGCCTCCACCGCCTGTTGCAGCACCTGCATCATGGAATAGGCGAACGGCGGCAAATAGTAGCCGAGCACGTCCACCCCGCTCTCGGCGGCCTTCGCCTGATAGCGCTTCAGCATGTCCAGCGCCTCCGGCGTCGCGAAGGCCGGCGCGGGCAGCCAGAAGTCGTAATCGACGATGCCGTTCAGCAGCGGGCCCAACTGCGCCTTGATGGCGGTGGATTGCAGCCCTACCATGCCTCCGCCAAATAATTTGGTCTTCAGGCCAACCTCGCTAGCGGCGCGGATCATGCCGACGGTATCGGGTGGATAGGACGCAACGAACACCAGATCGGGATTGACGGACTGGATCGCGCGCACGATCGGGGTGTAGTCGGCGGTGCTAGGCGGATAGGTCTTGTCATAGACGATCTTGAGACCCTTCTCCTTGATGATGGCGCGCGCGCCATCCAGCGCGTTGCGCGGGAATTCCGCATCCGCGCCGACGATCGCGATGGTCTGCGGTTTCGGGTTCTGCGCCATCGCCACTTCGAAGAAGCCGCGCGAGAAACTCTCTTTCGGCTTGGTTCCGCCGGTTGGGCCAAAGGCGAAATAGTTCGGGTAGTTGAACTCGCTGTTCACCGCCAGGCCGAGCAACGCGAAGAACGTGCGGTTGTGCTGCATCACCACCGGCATCGCGGGCGCCACCATGTTGGTGGCATAGCCGCTGGTAACCAGGTCCACCTTGTCCACGTCCAGCAGCTTCGTATAGATGCCAGGTACTGTGGAAGGGTTGGACTGGTCGTCATAGAATACCAGCTTCACCGGCCGCCCGAGCAGGCCGCCCTTGGCGTTCACCTCCTCTTCCCACAGCTGCATCGCCAACAGTGCCGCCTTGCCGTTGGGCGCCAGGCCGCCGGTCAACGCCATGCCGAAGCCGATGCTGATCGGCTTGCCCTGCGGCTGGGCCGCCACCGGAAGCGAAAACAGCGCGGATGCGGCAAGCGCCCCCGCAAGCAGGCGACCAAAAATGCGGCGTTGCAGCATGATTTGTAGTCCTCCCAGCCGGTTATCGTTCCGACGAGCCTAAGCGAGGTCGAACCCGCGCGCCAGCGTCGGATACAAGCGCCCACCCGGGGTCGCAGGTCTCGACAGGATCGCCTATATTCGAGCGCTCACCATTCAACAGGAAGCCAACCATGCAGGATCTGGACGAGTTCACCGTCACCGACGCGGTGCTGGAACAGATGGCACGTACTACCGATCCCCGGCTGCGCCAGATCATGGAAGCCGGGGTCCGCCACCTGCATGCTTTCGCCCGCGAAGTGAACCTGACGCCCGCCGAGTGGCTGGAGGGTATAAAGTTCCTCACCGCCGTCGGCCACGCCTCCACCCCGATCCGCCAGGAGTTTATCCTGCTGTCGGACGTTCTCGGCGTGTCCGCCCTGGTCAACGCCCTGCACGACAAGACCGCGACGGAGCCTGCCACCCAGACCAGCCTGCTCGGCCCGTTCTACCGCGACGGCGCCCCGGAACTCCCGTCCGGTGCGCAGATCGTGCGTGAACCCGGCGCCAAGGAAATCGTCCAGTACGGCCGCGTGATCGACAGGGACGGCAACCCCATCCCGCACGCCACCGTCCAGGTCTGGCAGACCGACGCGCACGGCCTGTACGACCTCCAGGCGAACGATCCCGAAACGATGGACGCCCGCGGCAATTTCCGCGCCGACGCCTTGGGCAACTATTATTTCCGTACCGTCCGCCCGCTCGGCTACTCCATCCCGATGGACGGCCCGGTCGGCAAGCTTGTGCATACACAGGCGCGGCACGGCATGCGGCCGTCGCACATCCACTTCCTGATCGGCGCCCCAGGTTTTCGTGAACTAGTCACCGCGCTCTATTTCGCCGACGACGCCAACATCGACAGCGACACGGTGTTCGGCGTGTCCAGCTCCCTGGTGGTGACCATCAATCCGAAAGATCCCGCCTGCCCCATTCCCGGCCTGCCCGGCGTGCGCTACGACTTCCAGCTCGCCCATGCCTCGGCGGATGGCGAGGGCCGCGTCGGCGCCGATCCCGCCTCCATCGTGCCCGCACACTAACCTCAGCGCATCAACCTTTCCAACCATACGGAATATCAGCCTTGAAGCTCGGCATCGTCTCGGACGTACATTGCAACATCGTCGGCCTGAAGCGGGCGGTGGAGATGATGGGGGATATCGACGAGCTGCTCTGCCTCGGCGATTCCATCTACGAATATCGTTTTTCCAATGACGTGATCCGCTACCTGCGCGATGTCGGCGCGCATGTCATCCTGGGCAACCACGAGGAGGGCTTCCTGTCGCCTTCGGGCATCCGCGCGCGCGAGGCCGAATGGATCGACAAATCCCTTCTCGGTTGGATGGCCGAGCAGCCGCACCGGCGCGACCTGACTTTCGGCGATAAGAAGGTGCTGATGGTGCACTCCACCCCGTGGGAGCCGCGCGGCTCCTATGTGCATCCCACCAGTTCGCAGATCAAACGCTTCGGCGAGGTGGACGCGGACTATGTGCTGTATGGCCATACCCACTACCAGATGGCCGAACGGGTCGGCAAA
>CAINEA010000431.1 GCA_903847525.1 uncultured Acetobacteraceae bacterium
CAGCGCCTTGATCAGCGCCGCCTCGTCCACGGTCGGGCCGCGGCCGCAATTGATGAACACGGCGTTCGGTTTCATCTGGCGGAAATGCTTTTCCTTCAGCATGCCCTGCGCCTCCGGTGTGGCGGGAGCGTGCATCGAGATGAAATCCGATTGCTGCAGCACCTCGGAAAGCGTGGCCGGTTGCACATCGTATTGCGGCATGATCAGTTCTTCGATGAACGGATCATAGGCGATCATCCGCAGGCCGAACGCCTTGGCGCGAAGCGCCACCAAGCGCGCGACATGGCCGAACGCGATGAAGCCGAGGGTCTGGCCCATCAGGCGGGGGATCTTCAGCAGGGCCGGCCGGCCTTCCCGCCAGCGGCCCTCGCGCACCATCTGGTCCTGCTCGATCACCCGGCGATGGCTGGCCAGCAGCAGCGCCATCGCATGGTCTGCCACCTCCTCGATGAAGGTGTCCGGGCAATTGGTTACGGGAATGCCGCGGGCGGTGGCGGCGGCGACATCGACGCTGTCCACGCCCACACTGCCCAGCGCGATGATCCTGCATTTTTGCAGGCTATCGATGATCGCCTTGGAGATCGGGATACCCTTGGCATAGATCGCGTCGGCATCCCGGGCGGCCGCGATGAATCCGGCCTCATTGGCCGGGCCTTCTACGATTTCAGCGTCAAGGCCTTCCAGTGCTTCCAACTCGTAGTCGTAGCCGCCGCCGGCGGTGGTGAAGCTGGCGCCCGCTGGGGTGACGATCTTGAATTTAGCCATGTATCGCTGCCTTCTCGGTTGGGGTCGTTGCGTGAATTATCTTGCCGCCAGGCGCCTATTTCGGCGGGCGCGCGCGGATGGCCTTTTCGTTGACCTCGATACCCCAGCCTGGGCCGGTCGGCACGACGAACTCGCCGTTCTCGATGGTCGGGGGCGTCATCACGAACTCATCGCGCCAGGGAACGCTGTCAATGTCGATCTCCATCACCCGGAAGTTCGGCACAATGGCGCAGAAATGCGCGGAGATGGCACTGCACAGATGGCCGTAGAAATTATGCGGCGCGACGTTCACCTCATACGCATCCGCCATCGTCGCGATCTTCACGCTCTCGGCCAGCCCGTTCCAGATGACATCGATGATCGGCACGTCGCAGGCATAGGCCTCCAGATACGGGCGGAATTCGCGCCGTCCGTGCAGGGTTTCGCAGGATGCGATGGGGCAGGGGGCGTTGCTGCGGATCCAGGCCAGCGATGCGGGATCGTGTGTGTCGATTTCCAGCCAGGTCAGGTTGAACGGCGCCACGGTGTCCGCGGCCCGCTTGAAGCCCTCGGTCTTGAAGTTGAAGTTGATATCGAGATGGATGTTCATTTCCGGCCCGACCGCGTCACGGATGGCACCCAGTTGCGCAGCGGCGTCGCGCAGGGTCTTGTTGTCCCAGTTCAGCGCCGGCCAGCCCGGCGTGCGGCCGAAGCCGGGAGTATAGGAAGACAGCGTATCGCCGGCGACGGGCATGATGTTGGTCTTCAGGCCCTTGAAGCCGAGCCTTTGCACCTCCTCGGCATGGCGTGCGAGGTCGGTGTAGTTGTTGATCGGCGGCACGCCCATCATCGCCGCGCTGCGCACGCGATAGGTGCCGAAATGCGACCAATAGACCGGGATGGTTTCCCGCACCGGCCCGCCGAACAGCGCATAGACCGGCACGCCGAGCGCCTTGCCGGCAATGTCCAGCATCGCGTTTTCGATCGCCGCGATCGCCTGCTGATTCAAACCGCCGCGGGATTGGCGGGTCAGCACGTGCAGGGTGGAGACCACCCGCTCGAACTGCGTCGGGTCCTTGCCGATCAGCACCGGCGTAAGGGCGCGAATAACGTCGGAAAGGCCGGCGCTGCCAAAGCTTTCGTTGAATTCCGACCAGCCGATGATGCCATCATCGGTGGTCATCTTCAGGAAGGAGAACAGCCGCCAGCCGGCATCGGCCTGGATGGTTTCAATCGCGGTGATCTTCAAGTTCTCTCCCCCAACTCTATTCCTTCACGGCCCCGGTCAAGCTGGAGACGTAGTATTCGACAAAGAATGAATAGAACAGCGCCACCGGAATGGACCCGAGCAGCGAACCCGCCATCAGCGAGCCCCATTGATACACATCGCCGGTGACCAGCTCGGTCAGGATGGCGACCGGGACGGTCTTGTTCTCGCTGGATTGGATGAATGCCAGAGCGTAGATGAACTCGTTCCAGGACAGCGTGAAGGCGAAGATCCCGGCCGAGATCAGGCCCGGCACCGCCAGCGGCAAGGTAATGCGCCACAGGATCTGCAGGCGCGATGCGCCGTCGATCAGCGCGCATTCCTCCAGCTCGTACGGGATGGACTTGAAATAGCCTATCAGCAACCAGGTGCAGAACGGGATCAGGAAGGTCGGATAGGTCAGGATCAGCGCAACCGGGTTGTCGTACAGGCCGAGTTGGTAGACCACGCTGGCGAGCGGAATAAACAGGATGGACGGCGGCACCATATAGGCGAAGTAGATCAGCAGCCCCACATTGCGGTCGCCCCTGAATCGCAGGCGGGCAATCGCATAGGCGGCCAGTACGCTGGCGAAGATCGACAGGATGGTGGAGGCGATCGCCACCGACATCGTGATCATCAGCCAGTGCGGATAGGCTGTGTCGAACAGCAGCACCTTGATGTTGTGCAAGGTCGGCGAGTGCACCCAAAACGGGCTGTACTTGGCATAGTCGTACATTTCGTCATCGGGTTTGATGGCAGTGATCACCATCCAATAGAACGGAAACAACAGCACCAGCACGAAGATGGCCAGCGGCACATATACCGTGACGGTGCGCCGCAACTGCGAATCCCAGGACAATTGTTCCGGCGGGTCGCTGGTGGAGGTGCCGATTTCCGCTTCGATGGCCGCGAGGGTCTTGAGCGCGTCGGTCCCTTGGGCGTCAGACATTGGCGTCCTCAGTCATTCGCTTCGCCCTGCTGCCATTTGCGGCGGCCGAGGCCGAAATAGGTTACCAGCGTCGCTGCCACCAGGAACGGGATCATCGCCACCGCGATCGCGGCACCTTCGCCCAACTGCGATCCCGGGATCGCGCGTTGGAACGCCAGCGTCGCCATCAGATGGGTCGAGTTGAACGGGCCGCCGCGGGTGATGGCATATACCAGCTGAAAGTCGGTGAAGGTGAACAGCACCGACAAGGTCAGCACCACCGACAGGATCGGCATCAGCAGCGGCACCGTGATGCGCCGGAAGCGCTGCCAGCCAGAGGCCCCGTCCAGAAGTGCCGCTTCATACAAGGACGGCGGAATGGTCTGCAGACCGGCCAGCAGCGTAATGGCGATGAACGGAATGCCCCGCCATACATTGGCGACGATCAACGACCAGCGCGCCGCCCAGGGGGTGCCGAGGAAGTTGATGTAATGGTCCAGCCAGCCCAGCCGATCCACCAGAACATAAGAAACAATCGAGAACTGCGGCGAAAAGATCCACCACCAGGCGATCGCCGATAGAACGGTCGGCACGATGAACGGCAGCAGCACGATGGCGCGGATGAATGCCTTGAAGGGGATATGGTGATTCAACAGCAGCGCCAGCCACAGCCCCAGCGCGAATTTGATGATCGTCGTAACAAACGTATAGACGAAGGTGTTGAACACCGACAGCCAGAATACCGGGTCGTCCCAAAGCGAGATGAAATTATCGAGGCCGACGAACTCGCCGGGATTGCCGATCGTCGCGTCGGTGAACGCGAGCCAGATGCCAAGGCCCAACGGATAGGTCAGGAACACCAGCAGCAGGCCTGCGGTGGGCAGCATGCAGATCGCAACCAGGAACGGCTTATAGTCGAACAACCGCACCAGCCAACTGTCGGGTTGGCGGACGAAGCTCAGTCGCTGCACGCTGGCTGCTTGGGCGGTCGCGTCCATCCCGTCTCCCTCAAAAACCCGCTCTGCCGGGCCGGCGTCTCGGCCGGCCCGGCGCGTACTGCATCAGGCGTTCTTGTAGTAGCGCGCCGCCGCCTTCGCCGCGGCCTTGGCGGCCTCTTCCGGCGTCGCGTTGCCGGTGACCACGGAGGCGAACATATCCACCACGGTGTAATTGGCGGTTACCGCGCTGGAGGACGCGGTAACTGGCCCCTTGAAGCCGTCATAGAAGCTCGTATCCATCGCGGTGCGGAACGGCGCAAAGTTCGGGTCGGCATCCCAGAACTTCATCTTGGCGTAGGCTTTCAACGACTGCGACCAGTAGCCGATGCAGTTGGACAGCCACGGGCCGTACTGTTCAGACTCCATCATGAACCGCAGATAGTCCTTGGCCGCGTTGGGATATTTGGTGTGCTTAAACACCATGGCGTTCATCGGTGTGGCCGATTGCGGCGCGATCTTCGATTGCCCAAAGGGCTGGGTCTGGTGCAGCGTGTCCGCGGCGATGGCCTGGTTGTTCGGATCGGTCGAATTCTTCAGCGCATAGTAGATCGAGATGCCGTTGAACGTCAGGCCGATCTTGCCGGCGATATAGGCCTGGTTGTTGCCGGCATCGTTCCATTGCAGCGTGCCGTCGATCAAATGCTTCTGCAATTCCGTGGCGTATTTCAACGCGGCGATCGTCTCCTTGGAATCGAGCGCGATCTTGCCCTTTTCGTCCACCAGATAGGCGTTATGTGTCCACAGCAGCCAGTTGGCGTAGCCGTTGGCATCGCCCAGCGCATGGCCGAGCGAGAAGCCGGCGGGATGGCCGATCTGCTTGAGCTTCTGGCACAGCGTCAGGAAATCGTTCAGGTCGTTCGGGATCTTGTCATAACCGGCTTCCTTGACCCAGGACTTGCGGTAGACGGTCGGGCCGTTGCCGCCCCCGACCGGGATCGAAATCCACTCCTTGGTGCCCCATTTCTGGCCATAGATCTCGGCCAGGCGCATCCAGCCGCCATATTTAGCCCCGAGGTAATTCGCAAGGTCTGTAATGTCGATGAGCTTCGCCGCGTAGACCTGCGGGTCGGAGCTGAAGCCGATGACGATGTCCGGGCCGGCGCCAGTGTTGGCGGTAACGGCGGTCTGCGGGCGAATGTCCTCCCAGCTCAGGAAATCGACCTTCACCGGAATACCGGTGGCATCGGTATATTTCTTGGTATTCGACTTCCACCAGACCTCGTCGGCTTCGACGAACTTGGCCGGTCTCAACACGCGAAGTTCGGCGCCCTTCTCGATCTTCAGGTCCATCGGCGCGACTTTTGCCGTTGGAACGTCGTCATCGGCCATTGCCGCGCTCGGCAGCAGGGCCGCGCCTATGGCGGCGGCGGTGAGCGTCAGCGATTCCCGTCTGGTGAACTCAGTCATGGTATCGTGCTCCCTTGCGTGTTGTGGCTTCATACCCGCCGGTCCTTGCCGGCGTTCTTTCGATCTCGCAGCTTTTCGGCCGCGATGTCAGCTATCGTAGCGCCGGCCGGAGTCGGCATCGAACAAATGGACCAGTGCCGTGTCAGGTGCGACGTGGATCGTTTCGCCGGGCCGCGCCATCACCCGTTCGCGGAAGGCGCAGAGTATCTGAGTTTCGCCGATATTGGCGATCACCTGGGTTTCCGAACCGGTTGGCTCGACCACGTGCACAGTGACCGGCAGCCCATCCGGGCGCAATTGAAAATGCTCCGGGCGTATGCCGTAGACGGCGGGCGCCCCATCGGTGCCGTTTCCGGCACCGTGGCCGGTAGGGGGCAATGGCAGGGCCACACCGTCATTGGTGACGAACGCGCCATCACGAAGCTGGCCGCGCAGGAAATTCATTGCCGGCGAGCCGATGAAGCCGGCGACGAACAAATTGGCGGGGCGGTCGTACAGCTCCAGTGGTTCGCCGATCTGCTCCACGTTGCCGCTGTTCATCACCACGATCTTGTCTGCCATGGTCATGGCCTCGATCTGGTCATGGGTAACATACATGATCGTCGTGTTCAGCCGCTGATGCAACTCCTTGATCTCCGCCCGCATTTGCACGCGCAATTTTGCGTCGAGGTTGGACAGCGGCTCGTCGAAAAGGAACACTTGCGGGTCCCGAACGATGGCGCGGCCCATGGCGACCCGTTGGCGCTGGCCGCCGGAGAGCTGGCGGGGATAGCGATGCAACAGATCCGACAGGCCGAGAATTTGCGCTGCGCGCCGAACATGCTCGTCGATGACCGCCTGCGGTGCTTTCGCCATCACCAGCGAGAACGCCATGTTGTCGCGCACTGTCATGTGCGGATACAGCGCGTAGTTCTGAAACACCATGGCGATGTCGCGCTCTTTCGGCGGCACGTTGTTCACCACGCGCCCGCCGATTGCGATGTCGCCCGAGGATATGTTCTCCAGCCCCGCGATCATCCGCAGTAGCGTGGATTTGCCGCAGCCGGACGGCCCGACGAGGATGACGAACTCGCCATCCTCGATCCCGACCGAAACGCCGTGCAGTACTTCCGTGGAACCGAACGCCTTGCGGACGTTGGTAATCGTGACATTCGCCATCGATTATCTTTGTCTCCCTGGTAGGCTTGTCTCAGATCATAGCTTGGAAACCCGGGTCTCCTTGCTGGTGATGAACTCCAGCAGCGCCGGCACGCCGGCCTGGGTCTGTGCGATGCCGCGCTGGATGGCGGCCTTGATCTCGCCAGGATCGGTCACCCGCTCGCCATAGCCGCCGAAGGCGCGCGCCATCGCCGCATAGTCGCCGGAGATGTCGGTGGAGCGGTATTTCTCGGTCGAGATCGGCATCACCTTCAGCTCGATCGCCATCGAGAAATTATTCAGCAGGATCGACAGGAACGGGATCTTTTCCCGAACGGCGGTTTCGAAATCCATGCCGGTGAAACCGATCGCGGCATCGCCCCACAGGTTGATGCAGAGTTTGTCAGGTTTTGCGAGCTTGGCACCCATCGCGAGACCGAGGCCATAGCCGAGCTGCGTCGTCTTGCCCCAGCCGATATAGGAAAGCGGCGTGGTGGAGGTCCAGAACGGCGAAATCTGGTCGCGCGGGCTGCCGGCATCATGGGTGATGATCGTGTTGTCCAGATCCACCGTGTGCATCAGGTCCCAGATCACGCGATACGGGTTGAGCGGCGCGTCGTTGGACGTCAGCAGCGGCAGCCACTTGTCCATCCAAGGCTTCTTCACCGCCTGGATCTCCGCCGCCACCGGCGACGGATCGCGCGGGCTGGAAATCATGCTGCCCAGCTCGGCCAGGATCGCATCCAGCGTCAGCCCGGCATCCCCCACGAGTCCGATCTGGCAACGCACATCCTTGTCGATATGCAGGGGATCGAGCGTGGCATGGATAATGGATTTTCCCTTCGGCATCGAAACGCCGAAATTGGTTTCCGTGAACGAACAGCCGATGCCGAAGATGACGTCGGACTGATCGAGGAAATGCCGCACCGGGGCCGGGATGGCGTTCCCGCCGGAGCCGAGCGACAGCGGGTGGGTTTCCGGGAACGAACTCTTGCCGCCCAGGCTGGTGGTAACGGGCGCGGCCAGCAATTCCGCCAGCCGCTTCAATTGCGGCCAGGCTTCGGCGTAGTGCACGCCCTGGCCGGCGTAAATGACCGGCCGCTTGGCGCCGGCGAGCAGCTTTGCCGCCACCTTCACCTGCTCAGGGTCCGGCCCGGAGCGCGTACGCACCACCGGTGTGTAGTCGAGCGGCTCGGGGATTTCCTCGTTCCAGACGTCGGTCGGCACCTCCACAAGCACCGGCCCGCCGCGGCCGTTGCGCAGGGCTGCGAAGGCGCGGCGGAACACGTTGACCAGCTCGCCCGGCACGTTCAGCGCTTCGGCCCGCTTGGTGATCGAACGCATCGCGTTCACCGAATTGAAGTTCGGGTCGATCCCGGCGATCCGCCTGGCATACCCCATGGGAACAACAAGAACGGGCACCGACTCGCCATAGCATTGAGCCACGCCGCCATAGGCGTTTTCCGCCCCCGGGCCATGCTGCATGCAGAAGGCGCCGATCTTCTTGCCGGACGTCACGCGGGAAATCGCGTCGGCCATGTGCAGGCCGATCCGCTCCTGGCGCACGATCACTGGCCGGATGTTGGCCTTGGCGGCGAATTCAAGCAGGTGGTTCACCGGATAGCCACAGAGGATCTCGATCCCCTCGCGCTTCATGATCTCCGCAATCGCGTCGCCGACTTTCATTGGCCCATCCCCTCTGGTTCGTCTTTTGGTATTGGAGAAACCCTAGGGCGCGGTTTGCGGGCTGGCAACCGCGGCAGACGTGAACATCACAGGTTTCAGCAAATCGATCGCTGCATCCAGCGCGTCGCTGACCGGAAGGCCCGCCATGGTGCCGTCGCGCGACAGCACTGCGGCGGCGCGCCTGCCGGAAGGTCCGTATTCCGCGGCGGGTGTTGGGCCGAACAATCCGAGTGTTGGGGTGCCCGTCGCGGCGGCCATGTGCATCAGGCCCGAATCATTGCCTGCATACAATGTCGCACGGGCGAAGCAGGCCGCGACTTCCGGCAGGGTCAGCCGCCCGCACAGGTTGATCGCCCCAGGCAACGCGGCGAGCAGCGGGGCGGCCATTGCCGCTTCCTCGGGACCTGGCCCGGCAAAGATGGCAGGAATGGCGCCGGGCAGGACGCCGGCGGCGAGCGCATGGAATAACGCGGCAAACCGCTCCGGCGGCCAGGTCTTCGGCGCCCAATTGGCGGTGGGGCCCAGTGCGACGATCGGCGGTCCGTCCGGCAGCAGCAGCCGAGCCCGATCGCGATCCTCTGCCGCTGTCCAGGCGACCGGCAAAGGCGGCGGATCCAGCTTCAGAACACCTGCCAATTCCGCGATCTTGTGCCCGGGCTTGCGCCGCCAGACCGCGCGGCGTGCAGTCGGCACCATCCAGGACAGTGCGGAGCCGCGAATGTCCACCACCAGATCCCACCAGTGCGGCAGGACCTTTGCCCAAAGTGCCAGCCAGTGGCGGCCATACGGCAGCTTGTCCAGCACGATGGTCCGCTCGCGGTTCGGCATGCGCGCGAACACCCCCTCCGCCACCCGGCCACAGACGATCGTGATCCGGGCCCGCGGATAGGTGCGGATCAGATGGTCGAGCAACCCGGTCGACAGAATGGCGTCGCCGACGCGGTTGGAGGTAACGAACAAAATGCGCATTGCCGGCGCGGCTTAGCACGTCCGGTGCGGTTCGCCAGTAAGGTTGGGGCTCCGCCCCAAACCCCGGCAGGGCGCCGCCCTGCACCCGTGAGGGGACTCGTCCCCTCAATCCCATCGATTGGTTTGTTGGGAAAGGGGCATGTCGAAGCCTATCAACGGTTACGTCGGCTATGCCCCCTTTCCCAACAAACCAA
>CAINEA010000432.1 GCA_903847525.1 uncultured Acetobacteraceae bacterium
CCCATCGCCTCGCCGTCATGCATGACCTGCACGAAGGCATCTTCAACCACTTCACCGCCCGCGTGCCAGGCAAGCCCGACCGCTACTACCAGATCCCGTTCGGCCTGCACTGGTCGGAAGTAACCGCGAGCTGCTTCATGGAAGTTGGTTACGACGGCGAGGTGAAGGCCGGCGAGGGCATCGTCGAGCAGTCCTGCTACTGCATCCATGCGCCGATCCATCGCGATGTGGAAAAGGCCATGGCGGTGTTTCACACCCACATGCCCTTCGCCAGCGCGCTGACCAGGCTGGAAGACCAGCGCATCCTGCCGATCGGTCAGACCGAACTCGGCACGCTGCTGCACGTCGCCTATGACGACACCTATACCGGCCCGGCGCATGATCCTTCCGAGGGTGCGCGGCTGGCGAAGGTGATGGGCGACAAGACCGTACTGATGATGGCCAATCACGGCGTCGGCATTGTAGGGCAGACCATCGCCGAGGCCTATGACCGGTTGTATTACGTGGAGCGTGTGGCCCAGGTGCAGCTCTACGCGATGTGGACCGGCAAGCCCTTGCGTCATCTGCCGCAGCCGGTGATCGACAAGACCTATGCCGAATTCCGTGGGTCGGGCCGCTATGGCGGGCGGAAGAACTGCGAATGGCATTTCGATGCGCTGAAGCGGATCCTGGACCGCAAGGAACCTGATTACGTCGACTGATCCGGCCTGAAGACGGCTATCCCAAAACCCCAGGGCGGAACCGCCCTGGGGTTTTGTTTTATTCATCCCAAGCCTTTTCCGCAGCCGGGGCCGCCTGTGCAGCGTATGGAACGAGCCCGCTCCGAAAGGCTACCCGTTATAGAATGGCCGTCCGCGATCGCGCAGCCATAGCCGGATCAGATGCCGCTTGCGTTCGGGTTCCGGCCAGTCGCGAAAACCGGTCCGCATATGGCCGAGCGCGGTGTTGTTGATGATCTGGATTTGCCCGGGTTTGAACACGAAGTCGTGGCGCAAATTGGTATCGTTCAGGATCAATTCGAACGCGTCCAGTGCGGCCCGGCCTTGCGGATCCATCTCCTGTCCGGCCAGCTTGTAGCCGTTCACCACCTGAAACCGCGACAGCCGGCCGATGAGCCGTTCGCCGTGCAACTCGAACATCGGGTGCGCCAGCACCTTGTCATCATCGGGTGCGTGCTCGCGCTGGCGGTCGAACAGGAAGTTCTCGTGCAGGCGGGCCAGCAGCTCCGGATGGCGCCGGCGCATTTCCTCATGCGCGGCATACAGGCTGACCACGCCGTTGATGCCGCCCTCCATCGCCGTCTGCAGGCAGAACAGCGCGACATAGTCGGGCGGGCAGAGATTGTAGCTGTTGTCGCAATGAAAATTCTGCTGCGCGTTGGTCACGTCCGGGCGCACACCGTTGCCGGGCGGGCGCCCTTTGTCGGTGACGTCGTAGACCATCGTGCCGTCCCATTTCTGCGCCACCGGACGCGCGAGCATGCAGGACAGCAGCCAGTAGATCTGAATGGCGACCTCCCGCCCCAGACGGTCCAGCGGCAGGCGGTCGAGGATGACGAAGCCTGGCCCATCGCTGAGCAGTCCGGTTGCCTCCCACATCAGGGCGCGGCAGTTCGGCAGTTCGAACGGTTCGGGACGTAGTGCGAGGATCGGCAGGGGATTGCGGCGCAGTTCCTCGGCCAGCGTCAGGATCTCGACCATGGCCCGGTCGTCGATGCGCAGAAGCCCCGCATCCGCCGGCAGGTCGGCGGCGGTCCAGGCCAGGGGAGTGGGCTTTAACGGCGCGATCTGGGTCTGTTGCATGCGTGTCCGATCCTTTGCACGGAGCGCAGATTAGCGCCTGGGCGAGGCTGGGCCAATCTAGCCGGAAACCACCGTCCCCATCGCCGCGCGGGTCTCGAACAGGCGCAGCAGGACGCGCACCGCCTGGCCACGTTCGCTGGTCAGGCCGGGGTCCTTTTCCAGCAGCAATTGCGCATCGCGGTGGGCCATGTGCAGCAGGTCCTCGTGTTCCACCGGGTCGGCCAGGCGGAAGCCGGGCAGGCCGGCCTGGCGTTTGCCTAAGGCGTCGCCGCCGCCGCGTAGGCGGAAATCGGCGTCGGCGATGACGAAGCCGTCCTCAGTGTCGCGCAGCATCGTCAGGCGCTTTCGGGCGGTTTCGTTCAGGCCGTCATCGTGCAGCAGCAGACAAAAGCTGGCCTCCGAGCCGCGGCCGACGCGGCCGCGGAGCTGATGCAGCTGGGCGAGGCCGAAGCGTTCGGCATGATCGATGACCATGACGCTGGCTTCCGGCACATCGACGCCCACCTCCACCACGGTGGTTGCGACCAGCAGTCGGATTGTGCCGGAGGCGAAATCTGCTAAGGCGGCGTCACGCACCTCCGCCGGCTGCTGCCCGTGCGCCAGGCCGACTGTTTCGCCGAAACGAGACCGCAATTCGGCGAACCTTGCCTCGGCGGCGGCGATGTCCAGTAGCTCGTTCTCGTTCACCATCGGGCATACCCAGTAGATGCGGCCGCCGGCGTCGAGCTTGCGGGCCAGGGCGTCCAGCACGTCCGGCATCGTTGCCAGCGAGTGCAGCGTGGTGCGTATCGGCTGGCGGCCGGCGGGCTTTTCGGTCAGGCGGCTGATGTCCATCTCACCCCAGTTGGTCAGCAGCAAGGTGCGGGGTATGGGGGTTGCGGTCATTACCAGCACGTCCGTGCTTTCTCCCTTCGCGCCCAGCGACAGGCGCTGATCGACGCCGAAGCGGTGCTGTTCGTCGATCACCGCCAGGGCCAGGTCGCGATAGACGACGGAATCCTGGAACAGCGCGTGGGTGCCGACCACGATCGGGATCGATCCGTCCGCCAGTCCGCGCAGCAGCTTGGCGCGCTCGCGGCCTTTCACCGATCCGGTCAGCATCGCCACAGGCATTGGGCAGAGCCGCGACAGCACGCGGTGATGCTGCTTCACCAGCACCTCGGTGGGCGCCATCAGAGCCGCCTGGGCACCGGCTTCCACGGCCCGCAGCATCGCCATCAGCGCGACCAGTGTCTTGCCGGATCCGACATCGCCTTGCAGCAGACGCAGCATGCGCCTGGGTGAAACCAGATCCTCGTCGATTTCCGCGATCGCCTGCCTTTGGGATCGCGTCGGCGCGTGGCCGAAGCGGGTCAGGGCCTCGGTGCGCAGCCTGCCATCGCCGACGAGCGGACGGCCGGCACGTTTGCGCGCCCGGCCGCGGATCAGGCGCAGGGCGATCTGGCCGGCGAGCAGCTCGTCATAGGCCAAGCGCTTGCGCAGGCCGGGATCGGGCAGGGCGGTGGGTATCTGAACGGCCCGAAGTGCATCGGCAAAACCTGGCCATTTCTCCCGCCGCAGCAGCGCCGCGTCGTGCCATTCGGGAAACACCGGCACGAGGTCCAGCGCACGCGCCATCGCCATCGCCACCTGCCGCGGCCAGAGCCCGGCGGTCAGCGGCCAGACCGGCTCGATGTTCGGCACGCGATCGGGCCGGTCGGCCGGCACCATGTGCTCGGGATGCGGGATGGTCAGGCGGTCGCCGTATCTCTCGATCTTACCGGATACCAGCAGCTTGGTGCCCGGCGGTGTCTGCGCCTGGCGGGTGAACTTGAAGAACACCAGCTCGGCGAAGGCGGTGCCGTCCGTGACGATCACCTTCCAGGGCTGGCGGCTGTTGGCCGGCGGTTCGTGGCGCACGACCTCCACCGCCAGCGTCGCAACCTGCCCTGCCAAGGCTTGGGCGATCGTCGGCCGGGCGCGGCGGTCCAGATAGGTTTCCGGCAGATGGAACAGCAGGTCGATCACCCGGTCTCCGCCCACGGCACGCGCGAGCAAAGGCGCCAGCGCCGGTCCTATGCCGGGGAGCCGGGTCAGAGGCGCGAAAAGCGGTTGCAGCGAATTGTCTTGCACGGCTGACATAAATTGGGGCTGCCTCTATATGACAGCATCCATGACAGAACCAGCGCCCCCGGATTCGCCCGTAACCGATCAACCCCCACCGGAGCTGAGCAACCGCCGCCGCAGGCTTGTCTTTCGCGCCAATCATCGCGGCACGCATGAGACCGATCTGCTGGTCGGCGGTTTCATCACGCCGCGCATTGCCGCTTTTTCGGAGGCGGAGTTGGACGAAATCGAGGAATTGCTCGAATTGCCGGACGTGGATCTGGCCGAATGGCTGACCGGCCGCCAGCCGATCCCGGCGGAGATGGACAGCGGGATGCTGCGCCGGATGCGGGACGCCGCCGGGAAATGAACGCGCCAGGCGCCATCACCTCCTCCGCTATTCCCGTTTGGGGTGCCCCGGAGGGCTGGGACGCCTTCCTGCTGGCCCGCCGCCGCGCCGAATTCGCCGGTCCGGTGCTGCACGTCACCCGCGACGATGCCCGGATGGCGCGGTTGACGGAGGCGCTGGCCTTCTTCGCCCCGGAGATCGAGGTATTGCGGTTCCCGGCCTGGGACTGCCTGCCCTACGACCGCGTGTCGCCTAATCCCGCTTTGGTGTCCGAGCGCATCGCCACGCTGGCGCGGCTGCTGGAAACCTCCACCAAGCCCCGCATCATCCTGACGACGGTCAATGCGCTGGTGCAGCGTGTGCCGCCCAGTTCGGTGTTCGCCAATGCCAGCCTGGAGCTGAAGACCGGCAAGGATGTGAAACCGGAAACGCTGGCGCAGTTCCTGGAGGCGAATGGCTATGGCCGCGCCGGCACGGTGATGGAGCCCGGCGAATACGCCATGCGCGGCGGCATCGTCGACATCTTCCCGGCCGGCGAGGCCGATCCGATCCGTCTCGACATGTTCGGCGACACGATCGAGACCATCAAGACCTTCGACGCTTCGAGCCAGCGCAGCGCCGGCAAGCTGGACAGGCTGATCCTGCGCCCGGTCTCGGAAGTGCCGCTGGACAAGGACAGCATCGCCCGCTTCCGCTCCGGCTGGCGTGACCTGTTCGGCCAGGATGCAGCCGCCGATCCGATCTATCTGTCCATTTCCGACGGCCGCCGCCACCCGGGCATGGAGCATTGGGTGGCGCTGTTCCATGACCACATGGACACGCTGCTGGACTATCTGCCGGGTGCTGCCGTCAGCCTCGATCACCAGGCCGACGAGGTGCTGACCTCGCGCTTCGAGATGATCGCCGATCATTTCACCGCCCGCAAAGCAGTGCCGCGCGATGGCGAGGTGCCGTATCGCCCGCTGCCGCCGGGCCTGCTGTATCTGGATCGAGCGGGCTGGGATGCCATGCTGTCCGCGGGGCCGGTGCTGGCGTTCAGCCCGTTCGCCAAGCCCGAGGATGCCGCCGCGGTCGATGGCAATGGCCGGCCCGGGCCGGTATTCGCGCAGAACGTGGCGGGACCCGGTGCCAATATCTTCGAGCAGCTTCGCGCACAGGCCGAGCGCTGGAACAAGGAGGGAAGGCGGCTGGTCATCGCCGCCTGGACCCGTGGATCGCGCGAGCGCATCGCCCATCTGCTGCGCGAGCACGGCATCAAGGACGTTCAGCAGGACGAAAGCTGGCAGGAGGTCCGCCGGCGCAAGGCCAACACCGTCTCCTTGATCACGTTGGGCCTCGAGCGCGGTTTTGTCGCCAATTTCGGCGCCGAGCGGCTGGCGATCGTCGGCGAGCAGGATTTGCTGGGCGAGCGCATCTCCCGTCCGCCGCGCCGGCGCAAGCGGGCCGACCAGTTCATCGCCGAGGCCACGGAGATCGCCGAGGGGGATCTGGTGGTGCATCAGGAATACGGCATCGGCCGCTATGACGGTCTGACCACGCTGAACGTGACCGGCGCGCCGCATGACTGCCTGCGGCTGCTGTACGACGGCGGCGAGAAGTTGTTTCTTCCCGTTGAGAACATCGAGGTCCTGTCGCGCTACGGCAGCGAGCACGAAGGCGCCAGCCTGGACAAGCTCGGCGGCGTCAGCTGGCAGTCGCGCAAGGCGCGGATGAAGCAGCGCATCCGTGACATGGCCGGCGAATTGATCCGCATCGCCGCCGCAAGGCAGGTCCGCGATGCCGAGATTATGGCCCCGGCCGAAGGCGCGTTCGACGAATTCTGCGCCCGCTTCCCGTTCGCCGAAACCGAGGACCAGGCCCGCGCCATCGCCGACGTGTTGGAAGACATGGCGGCCGGCCGGCCGATGGACCGGCTGATCTGTGGCGATGTCGGATTCGGCAAGACCGAGGTGGCGCTGCGTGCCGCCTTCGTTGCCGCCATGGCCGGCACGCAGGTCGCGGTGGTGGTGCCGACCACGCTGCTGGCGCGGCAGCACTTCCGCACCTTCACCGCGCGCTTTCAGGGCCTGCCGATCAAGGTGGCGCAGTTGTCGCGCATGGTCACCGCCAAGGAGGCCGCCGAGGTTCGAAAGGGCGTCGCGGATGGAACGGTCAATATCGTGGTCGGCACCCACGCGCTGCTGGCGAAGTCGATCGAGTTTTCCGAGCTTGGCCTGCTGATCGTCGACGAGGAGCAGCATTTTGGCGTCTCGCACAAGGAACGGCTGAAATCGATCAAGGCCGACGTGCATGTGCTGACGCTGACGGCGACGCCGATCCCGCGCACCCTGCAGCTGGCGCTGACCGGCGTGCGGGAGATGAGCATCATCGCCACGCCGCCGGTGGATCGGCTGGCGGTGCGCACCTTCATCATGCCGTTCGACGCCTTGGTGATCCGCGAGGCCTTGCAACGCGAACGCTTCCGCGGAGGGCAGGTGTTCTGCGTGGTGCCGCGCATCGAGGATCTGGCGCGGATGTCCGAACGGCTGGCGCAGATCGTGCCGGAGGCGCGCACCATCCAGGCGCATGGGCGGCTGGCGCCGACCGAGCTGGAACGGGTGATGACCGAGTTCGGCGACGGCAAATACGACATCCTGCTTTCCACCAACATCGTCGAAAGCGGGCTGGACATGCCGGCGGTGAATACGCTGGTGATCCATCGCGCGGACATGTTCGGCCTGGGGCAGCTGTATCAGCTGCGCGGGCGCGTCGGGCGCGGCAAGCAGCGTGGCTACGCGTATCTGACCTGGCCGCCGAACCACCGGCTGTCGGCGGCGGCGGAAAAGCGGCTGACGGTGATGCAGACGCTGGACGCGCTGGGTGCAGGCTTCACTCTGGCGTCGCACGATCTGGACATTCGCGGCGCGGGCAACCTGCTGGGCGACGAACAGTCCGGCCATATCCGCGAGGTGGGCATCGAGCTGTACCAGCAGATGCTGGAGGATGCGGTGTCGGAAATCCGCGCCGGCGAGGGCAGGGCGCGCGGCAGCGAGCGCGACTGGACGCCGAATATCGGCCTGGGGCTGCCGGTGCTGATCCCGGAGACCTATGTGCGCGACCTGCCGGTGCGCCTGGGCCTGTACCGCCGGATCGGCGCGCTTGGCTCGGACGCCGAGAGCGAGGCGATGGCGGCAGAGCTGGTGGATCGTTTTGGCGAGTTGCCGCACGAGGTGGAGAATTTGCTCGGGGTGGTCGGGTTGAAACGTTCCTGCCGGGAAGCGGGGGTGGAAAAGCTGGAGGCCGGGCCGAAGGGGATGGTGCTGTCGTTCCGCGGCAATGCGTTCTCTAATCCGGCGGGGCTGGTTGCCTGGCTGTCCACCAAGGGCGGGCTGGTGAAGCTGCGCCCGGACCACAAGCTGGCGATCGTGCGGGAGATGGACATTGCGACCCGGCTGACGACCGCGCGGGACCTGCTGGGCAGCCTGTCGCGGATCGCCGGACAGTCGAAGGCGGCCTAGGGGCAGGTCTGGGCCGTGACGGTACGGCAATTTGTACTGGTGCTGGCGCTATTGGGGCTGGCGTTTCCCGTCGCGGCGAGGCCCTCGTCTCCAGCCGGCCAATGGCTGATCGAGGACGGCACCGGCGTGATCGACATCGCGGCCTGCGGTGCGGGTTTCTGTGGCCGGATCGTCGGTATGAAATCGGTCGCCACGGACGGTTCCGCGCCCAAGGACTATCGCGGCATTTCCGAATGCGGGTCGGAAATTATGCACGAACTGTTGCCGGGTGAGGCTGGGGAGTGGACCGGCGACATCACCAATCCGGAGAATGGCAATGTCTATGGGGCACGGCTGACGCTCGACGACCAAGGCCGGTTGCGCCTGCGCGGCTTCCTTCGCGTGCCGTTGCTCGGGGCGGCCCTTGGTTCGACCCAGCTATGGACGAGCTATGCCGGCAAGGTCACGGCCGACTGCCGGATGGAGCCATAGCTCTCGCCAGCCATCCGGTAGCCCACTTATTGCCAACGGAATTTCCTGCGCCGGCCGCTATCTCGGGGGCGGTGGGTCGAAGGCGGTGAAGCCGAGCGTGGGGCGCAAGGACGCATTCAAGTGGGCATGCCTGGAAGCACCGAGCACCGGGGTGCCGGTGTGTGGTGGGATCTGGGGTTCGAACAATTGCTCTGCATTCAAATAGACGACGCCGCCGCCGTTCGTGCTGGCAACCAGATCGGGGAAGCCCAGAAACCGGACCGCTCCGCCGGGGTCGGCATGCGCGGGATTGCCGACACGCTGAAGCCGCGGGAAGGGCGGGTTGATCGGTACCGCGGCACCGGTCTGGAAAATGACGATCGACACATCGGCTGAAAGGGTGCTGGCAGCGGCGATCTGCTGATTGTCGTTGCCCAGTGTGGCCAAAGACGTGACGCTCGGAAGGCCGGAGCCGGTTTGGCCCAGATATTCGGCGCTCCAGCCATGCGTAATGCCATAAACGTAGAGATTGCCCTGGGCATCGCCGATGACCGCGGTCGAACCGTCGAAGTCGCCGGCAAAGGGGCCGGGGGCGGGAATACCGACCGCGTTGGCGGGCAAAAAATAGGGTGTCAGCGTCGGTGCCGCGGGCCGGGCAAAATTCAGCACGCCGAAATTGAATGTTCCCGTAACAAGCGCGGTCTTTCCATGCAGCGCGACCGTCATGATCCCGCCATTGGCGAAGTCCTTGAATATACCCGAGGA
>CAINEA010000433.1 GCA_903847525.1 uncultured Acetobacteraceae bacterium
CCGCCGGAGCGCAAATCATCGTCTCCGACCGGCAGACGCCCGGGGAGCCGGGGCTGTTCGCCGCCAGCCCGCAATTGGTGGCCTTTGTGCGGGGCGCCGTGGATATCCGCACTGTGGATGTGCCGGCGGCGTCCGCCCGGGGCGTGCTGATAACGCGGGCCAGCCCCGGCTTCACCGCCTCCGTCACCGAGCTGATCCTCGGCTTCATGGTCGATCTCGGCCGAGGCGTATCGCGGTCGGTGCTCAGTTATCGCGCCGGCATTCCGCCGGCAGGATCGATGGGGACCCAAATCTCCGGCAGCACGGTGGGGATCATCGGCTATGGCGCCATCGGTCGGCGTCTGGCAAGCGTGCTGGCGGCGATGGAGGCACGGCTGCTGATCTGCGATCCCTACACGAATGTCGATCTGCCCGGGGCGGAGCAGGTTGTCCTGACGGATTTGCTGGCGCGGTCGGATTTCGTGATCTGCCTGGCCGTGGCGACGACGGAGACGGAGAATTTGATGAATGCGGCCGCATTCGCAGCCATGCGGCCAGGCGCCTTTTTCATAAACGCGTCCCGCGGCAACCTGGTTGACGAGGCTGCCCTCGCCTCCGCGCTCGACAGCGGCCATCTGGCCGGAGCCGCGATGGATGTGGGCCGGGCTGCGGATCAGAAGCCGTCCGAAATTCTGACCCGGCGTGCCGATGTGATCGCCACGCCACATATCGGCGGAGCAACGCCAGCCGCGGTGCTGCACCAGGCAATGGAGACCACGCGACAGGTGGCGGAGATCCTGCAGGGGCGCTCACCCGAAGGTGCTGTGAACACCGAGGCGGCACTTCGGCTGCGCCGTTTCGCGCCGCCTTTGGCACCGGAAGTGGGAGGTAGCGCAGGACCCGAGCCGACCCGCTACGGCGATTGGCAGCACAAGGGTCGCGTCACCGATTTCTGACGCTCGGAGGGCTCACTCCGGAAAAGACGCAAACGCCAGTTGGTTGGTGATCGGCAAGCCGCTCCCGCGCATGATCGGCGGGGCGGTATGCCAGGGATAGCCATCCCGGGCCTTCTGATAGGCGTAATCGAACAGGGACCGCATGTATTGCGGATCAAACTGCTCATGCGGAGCGTTGGGGAAGTCCTTCTCGATATAGGCCAACCGGTAGTTCACGCCGTCGCGCTGGGTCATGAAGTAGATACGGCTGATATCGCTCACGCCGCTGTAGTGGATCATGGTCGCGATCGCGCGCGCGCTGATGCTCAGGAATTGGCGGTTCGTGTTCGCCCAATCGGGGTCCAGGCGGCCGTTGTGGATGATATAGGCCGTGCGTTCGCGCTTGATGCCTGACTTGAGCGCTACCTCCCGCAGGTTGATACTCGTCGGGTATAGGAACGTCTGGGCGATCGCTCCGCCATCGACATACATCTCCTGGCGATGCTCGCCGTTCACGTCCACATCGATCATGACCGGCGGAAAGGCCCCAGGGATCGAAGCCGATGCCAGCAGAATCTTGCGAAAGAGTTCCAACGCGCCCGGATTCTTGCTGGCGGCGATCGCGCCCATGTTCCACAGCACCGGTCGCTGCAGATCGATGTTGGTTGTCCCGATCAGCAGCAGCCGGCCTTTCGCATATTCGCGCGCGATATCATCGAGCATCTGCTGGTTGGCATATTGGCTGATCAGACCGAACAGCGGGGCGGTATCGGCCAACGCATCGTCAGTGACGGCTGCCGTGAGGTAGCGGTTGTGAAAACTGTCCTTCTGCGTCACCGCCGTGAAAACGGCGCGCAACTGGTCGTCATAGGCCGGTCCCAGGAAGGCGAACGGCGCAATCAGGCCGCCGGTGGAGATGCCAGTGACCAGTTTGAATTCCGGGCGCTGGCCGCTCGCCGTCCAACCGATGATCAGGCCCGCACCGAAGGCGCCATCATCCGCACCGCCGGACAGCGCGAGGAACTGAACCGGCGTGGAGTTGAGCCCGGTTCCTCCGACGGGCGCGGCCGCCTGTTCCCGCGCCGACGACAGCGCCATCTCCTGCTCGATCGCGGAGGTATCTTCATCGATCCAGAAGCGCGCGTTCGGGATGCCGAGCACGTTCAGATGACTGGCTTGATCCGCGGCAGGCGCGGGAAGCCGATCTACGGTGCAAGCCGCGAGCAGAAAAAGTAGCACGGATGCGACCATGCGCGCGGGGGGCCGGCAGATCATAGCGAGAGTCCTAAACGAAATGCTACGATCACAGGCTTCGCCGTGCGAGCGCTGCCGTGACGGTGTTTTCCAGCAGGCATGCGATCGTCATCGGTCCGACACCGCCAGGAACCGGGGTGATGGCGCCAGCGTGCGGCAGGCATTCGGCAAAGGCGACATCGCCCACCAACTTGCCGTCCGCGGTTCGATTGATGCCGACATCGATGATCACCGCATCCGTGCCGATCCAATCGCCCTTGACCATCTCCGGGCGGCCAACCGCGGCGATCAGAATCTCGGCACGGCGGCATTCGACCGCGAGGTCGCGGGTGCGCGAATGGGCGACCGTCACGGTCGCATCTGCCGCCAGCAGCAGCGCCGCCATGGGCCGGCCGACGATCGGGGAGCGGCCCAGCACCAGGGCGCGGGCCCCTGCCGTGGAAACGTCGGCCTCGGCCAGCAGGCGCATCACCCCGAGCGGCGTACAGGGCACCAGGAACGGATGGCCGTCCGCTAGCCTGCCGACGTTCATCGGATGGAAACCATCTACATCCTTGGCCGGATCGATCGCTGCGATCACCGCTTGGGTGCGGATATGCGGCGGCAGCGGCATCTGCACCAGAATCCCATCCACCAACGGGTCGTTGTTCAGCCCGGTGACGCAGGCGATCAGATCCGCTTCGGCAGTATCGGCGGGAAGCCGGATCGTCTGTGCCGCAATGCCAGCGGCATTGGCGGCGCGGTCCTTGCTGCGGACATAGATGGCGCTGGCCGGGTCATGTCCCACCAGAACGACGGCGAGACCCGGTTGGAAGGATAGGCCTGCTACGCGCTCGGCCAACCGAGTGCGCACGGCGGCGGCAATCGCCTTGCCGTCGATGATGCGAGCCGTCATTTATGTTCCAGACAATTCGCCAGGCGTTCCGCCAGCACCGCAGGGTCACCCGCCACGTGCAGGGTCTTCTGGCGCGACGTCGCGCCCGTCAGCACATGCACCGCCGAGGCCGGCAGCCCCAGTGCCCCCGCCAGGGCCTCGCAAGCCGCCTGGCTGGCGCGGCCATCCTCCGGTGCCTGGGTCACGCCGATCCGCAGGCGCACCCCGTCAATGTCCGGCGCCGTGCCCTGCAAACCCGGTCGGCGGGATTTCGGCTGCACCTTCACCGCGACGCTGACGCCGTCCGCAGCCACCCGCCAGAATTGGCTCAATAAAGCCCCCCAAACAGGGACATTTCCAGGCTACCCAGCAGCATCCGGCCGGCCTGTAGCAGCAGAATCAGGATGACCGGCGAAATATCGATGCTACCCAAATTCGGTAGGATATTCCGGATCGGCCGCAGCGCCGGCTCCGTCAACCGATACAGAAAATCGCCGATCGACCAGACCATCCGGTTACGCGTGTCCAGCACACCGAACGACGCGAGCATGCTGAACAGCGCCGACAAAATGACCGCCCAGATATAAAGACCGATCAGACGATCTATCAGCCAAAACAACGCCGTCATGGATCCGAAATTCTCCCAATGGTTGGCCGGACCCTAGCTTCCCCGGTTTTCGGCCGCAACCGGCATGATGCAAGCTGTCTAGGAGGTCCGCGCTTTGTGTGCGCCTTGGGCATGCATTTTTGCCGGGCGAATCGGACACGCGCTCGCTTGACTTCCCCCGCCCCCATGAGCATTGTCCGCCCCCTCAGGGGGGGCGGTTCGTGCCCCTTTTTTGAGCCCGGGAAATCGGGTTCAGCGGTGGAACCCATTGGGTTCCACGCCGCGGAATGGGGCTGTAGCTCAGTTGGGAGAGCGCC
>CAINEA010000434.1 GCA_903847525.1 uncultured Acetobacteraceae bacterium
CGACACCGTCAAGGGGTCGGACTGGCTGGGCGATCAGGATGCCATCGAATACATGTGCCGCGAGGCCATTCCGGCGGTTTATGAGCTCGAGCATTTCGGCGTGCCGTTCAGCCGCACCGAGGATGGCCGTATCTATCAGCGCCCGTTCGGCGGCCACATGATGGACTACGGCAAGACGCCTGCCATGCGCGCCTGCGCCGCGGCGGACCGCACTGGGCATGCCATCCTGCACACCCTGTATCAGCAGAGCCTGAAGCACGAGGTGGAGTTCTTCGTCGAGTATTTCGCCCTCGACCTCATCATGGACGACGATGGCGTCTGCCGCGGCGTAATGGCCTGGAACCTGGAAGACGGCACCATTCATCGCTTCCGCGCCCAGAGCGTGGTGCTGGCGACCGGTGGTTACGGCCGCGCCTACCTATCTTGCACCTCCGCGCACACCTGCACCGGCGACGGCACAGGTATGGCGATCCACGCAGGCCTGCCCGTGCAGGACATGGAATTCGTGCAGTTCCATCCCACAGGCATCTTCCCGGCTGGCTGCCTGATCACCGAGGGCGCTCGCGGCGAGGGCGGCTACCTGACCAACTCGGAAGGCGAGCGCTTCATGGAGCGCTACGCGCCCACGGCGAAGGACCTCGCCTCGCGCGACGTGGTTTCGCGCTCGATGACGCTGGAGATCAATGCGGGACGTGGCTGCGGTCCGAACAAAGACCATATCATGTTGCATCTGGAGCATTTGGGGGCCGACATCCTGAACGAGCGCCTGCCGGGCATTTCCGAGACGGCGAAAGTTTTCGCCGGCGTGGAAGTGACCAAGCAGCCGATCCCGGTGCTGCCAACCGTGCACTATAATATGGGCGGCGTCCCGACGAATTATCACGGCGAGGTGCTGCGTCCGACCAAGGACAACCCCGATGCCATCGTGCCTGGTCTGATGGCCGTGGGCGAGGCTGCCTGCGTGTCGGTGCACGGTGCCAACCGGTTGGGCACCAATTCTCTGCTCGATCTGGTCGTGTTCGGCCGCGCCGCCGCGCATCGTGCCGCCGAGGTGGTCAAGCCGGGTGCCACCCAGATGCCGCTGCCGCCGCAGGCCGGCGAAGCGTCGCTGGAACGCTTCGATCGCGCCCGCAATGCCAAGGGCGGCACCAAGGTGGCCGAATTGCGCGATACCATGCAGCGCAACATGCAGGCGCATGCCGCGGTGTTCCGCAACAGCGAGAGCCTGACGCAGGGCGTCGATAAGATGCAGAAGCTATGGAGCGGGCTCAGCGACATGTCTGTATCGGACCACAGCCTGATTTGGAACAGCGACTTGATGGAGGCGCTGGAACTGCAGAACCTGATGGGCAACGCCATGACCACCATGGTCGGCGCCGAAGCCCGCCATGAAAGTCGCGGTGCGCAGGCGCATGACGATTTCCCCGATCGGGACGATCAGAACTGGATGAAGCACACGCTGGCGTGGTGCGACGATCAGGGGCGGGTCGAACTCGGCTACCGTCCGGTGAAGATGCAGACGCTAACCAACGAAGTGTCGGTCTTCCCCCCCAAGAAGCGCGTTTACTAAGCATCTACTCAGTCGGATCGGAACGCAGTAACGATGGCCAATTTTACCCTTCCCAAGAACAGCAAGGTCGGACAGGGCCAAATGTTCAAGGCTCCCACCGGTGCAAAGCGGGTACAGGATTTCAAGATTTATCGCTGGAACCCGGATGACGGTCAGAACCCGCGCACCGACACCTACCAGATCGATCTGGATGCCTGCGGCCCGATGGTCCTGGACGCTCTGATCAAGATCAAGAACGAGGTCGATCCGACTCTGACCTTCCGCCGCTCCTGCCGCGAGGGCATCTGCGGCAGCTGCGCGATGAACATCGACGGGACGAACACGCTGGCATGCCTGAAGCCGATCGCCGAGGTGCAGGGCGCGGTGCGCATCAATCCGCTGCCGCATATGCCGGTGATGAAGGATCTGGTGCCCGACCTGACGCAGATCTACGCCCAGTACCGCAGCATCGAGCCCTGGATCAAGTCCGATACCCCGGCGCCGCCGGATGCGGAAAGGCTGCAATCCAAGGAGGAGCGCGCCAAGATCGATGGGCTGTGGGAATGTATCCTGTGCTTCTGCTGCTCCACTGCCTGCCCGAGCTATTGGTGGAACGGTGACCGCTATCTTGGCCCGGCCGTGCTGTTGCAGGCCTATCGCTGGATCGCCGACAGCCGCGACGAACACACTGGCGACCGGCTGGATGCGCTGGAAGACCCGTTCAAGCTGTACCGCTGCCACACCATCATGAACTGCACCGAGACCTGCCCGAAGGGCCTCAATCCAGCCAAGGCGATCGGCCGGATCAAGCAGATGATGGTGGAACGCCAAGTCTGATCCAATTCCCACCAAGGCACGCATGTTCCGCGGCGGACTGAAGAACGCCGCGGACCGACGCCGCGCCTGGGCTGACAGCCTTTTCGTCGATCACGCGGTGTTCCGCCTGCTGTGGGATAATTTCGCCGAGGTGATCCCCGGGCGCATCTATCGCTGCAATCATCCGACGCCTGCGCGTCTGGCAGCGGCCAAGCGACGCTTCGGCATCAAGACCCTGATCAACCTGCGCGGTCATCGCGAGTGCGGTTCGGATGCCCTGTCGCGCGATGCCGCACGCCAGTTGGGCCTTATCCATATCGACCGGGCCTTTGAAAGCCGGGGTGCACCGCACAAGGACCGCATCCTCAATCTGGCCGAGATCGCCGAAACGCTCGTCGAACCCGCCCTGATCCACTGCAAATCCGGCGCCGACCGGGCGGGGCTGGCGGCGGGCCTGTTCATCCTGATGAACGGTGGCACCACTGCGGAAGCCCTGGCTCAGCTGTCCTGGCGCTTCGGCCATATCAGCCGGTCCCGCACCGGCATCCTCGATGCATTCTTCATCCGCTACGCGCAGGAAGCCGAGGGCCGGAAGCCCTTCCTCGATTGGGTGCGGGACGATTACGATGAAATGGCGCTGCGCCGCGATTTTACCGCCGGCGGTCTGGCGAGCTTTCTGAACGATCGGGTATTGGGACGGGAATAGGAAGCACGGCCAGGGAGCTTGGCCCTAAAAATGTACAATCCCAGCATGAAATGGCATAATCTTTTGGTCATTCATCGGGAGGCTCTATGGGACAGGCTCTTCATGGCGTCGCCATGACTCTGCAGGCCAGGCGAGAGAGGCTCGTTGCATGAAGTGCAGACGATGGCTGCCTGCATGGGCGTTTTTGTTGCTCGCGTTCCCGGCCATCGCCGCTCCGGTCGATCCGCAGACCCAACAGCAATTGCTTGGGATCCTCGACAGTTACAACAACGCCATCGTCGCCGGGAAGCTGGACGCCGCCATGGCGTTGATGTCGGCTCAATTGCGTGGCCAGGCGAAGGCGCACGTCAAGACAGAGAAGGATCGGCGCGAGGCGTTGGCCATGGCGCGGATGATGGTGCCGGATACCGTATCGGTGGTGCACACCTTCATCGATCCGTCCGAGGCCCATGCGCGCCTGGTCACCGTAGCGACCAAGGTGATACCGAAGGGCCAGGCGTACCCGGGCGGGCCGCCCCCGGGCACCACAGTTCGAAACGGCATGACTGTCAGCTTCACCAAAGAGGGCGGCACCTGGAAGTTCGATGAACAGATGTTCGGCGCCGATCTGTCAGAGGCTGCAGGCTGCAAGAGCGAAACCTTCGATCCGGCATCGTCCTACGACCCCGATCGGCACGTGTCCGCCGGAGGACCGATTGTCCGTGCCGATTTCAAGCCGGACTACACGTTGATCGTGTTCAGCGTTGTTGGCGATGCCAACTGCGCCTTTCTGCCGGCCAAACCGGATCTCACGAGGCTGGGGATCGATCCTGCCTCGCTCGTTCCCTATGCGATTGTGACACTGAACGGCATCGCGCATCGCACCGATCCGCAAAAAATGCTGGCTGACGGTGTGCAAGTTCAGCCGGAGCAATAGACACTGTCGGAAAGACGGTCAGCCGTCGTTTGAAATTCAGGCCGGAATCCCTCGGAGGCGTCGGCCAGGTCAGTCGCGGCAGGAGTTTACAGAAACCACCAGCTTGCCTGTATTTTCGCCACGAAACAGCATGGACAACCCTTCTGCCGCGCGCTCGAGGCCCTCGATCACATGCAGGCGCTGGCGTAATCGCCCTTCGCGCAAATGGGCGGAGATCCATGTGCGCGCTTCGGCGTAGCGGTCGTGATAATCGAACACCACGAAACCTTCCATGCGGGCACGCTTGCCGATCAGTTGTCCGAGGTTACGGATGCCATAGAGTTCGCTTGCAGCTGTTTGGGAAATGCGTCCGCAGATGACCACTCGTCCGCCGATCCGGAGATTGGCGATGGCGGCATCCAGCGTCGGCCCACCGACATTGTCGTAGAATACATCGACACCGTCCGGGCAGGCTCGCGCGATGTCGGCGGTGAGATCGGAGGCGGCCTTGTAATCGATTGCGGCATCGAAGCCGAGTTCGTTGGTCAGGAAAGCACATTTCTCCGGGCCGCCGGCGATACCGACCACCCGGCAAGCCTCGATGCCGGCAATTTGTCCGGCCAACTGCCCCACGCCTCCGCCGGCGCCGGAAACCAGCACCGTTTCGCCTGGCCGGATGCGGCCCACATCGCGCATGCCGAAATAGGCGGTCAGGCCCGTCATGCCGAGTGGCCCGACCCAATCGTCCGCCGAGCCCAGGCTCAGATCCAGCTTCTGCACCTCAGAGCCCGGTAACGTCGGGTGACTTTGCCACCCTAGCCGTGCCTGCACGAGGTCGCCGACGGCCAGCCCGTCGGCCCGGCTCTCGATCACCCGGCCAATGCCCCCGGCACGCATTACCTCGCCGATTTCAATCCGTGGCACATAGCCGGGATTTTCGCTGATCCAGACCCGCATCGCCGGGTCGATCGAGATCAGCATCGACTCGACGAGGACCTCTCCGGGCTCGGGCGCGCGGATCGGTGCAAAATCCTCGGCGAAATTCTCCGGACCGGCCAGCCCGACCGGGCGGCTTCGCAGTGTCAGTCGGTGATTGGCGTTTCGCACGGCGGCCATCTCCGTTGGATTGCCCGTGGACGCAGGCGATATAGACCCAATCCCAGTAGACTGCGGCTCGGTCCGGTCATTCAAGACCTGGCAACGACGGTTCAGCCGGCCGTTGTTTCGGCCGCTTGGGGCACCGCTCCATAAGGCGTTCGTTTGTTCCAGGCGTCGATGTACTGCTCGATTGAAAGCGTCCACCCGTTATTCATGTTCTCATCGAAATACTCGAACAGAATGCCATCTGGTGCGGTCATCGATAGCAGGATCGTGCCGCCCTCATCGCCGCCGCATTCGACATGCGGCAGCGCATCGGGGCTGGCGAGCGCATAGTCGCCTTTCTTGCGCGAGATCGGTTTGATCGAGCCGTCCGGCTGCAATTCCAGAAGGTGCTGTTCACCCTCCAGGACCATTGTCAGCGTCGAGGCAACATGCCGGTGTCGCCGGCAATGCCCCCGTCCCGCCGCATACCGCAGCAGCATATCCAATCGTCCGATGGCCAGATCGTAACCGAGCAGGCTGTACTCGAAATCGACCTTGTATTCCCGGCAATCCGGGTCGGTGACACGGCGCCATTCAACGGATTGCGGATCGAAACTCTTGGATAGTCCTGGCATGGTCAACCTCGTGATCGGGTGGTTGGCGGCAGGCTAACAAGTCTCCGCCGGTTGCGGCAAGTTCGGCCGACCGCGTCGGTGACTATGCCGCCGATGGTTCGGCTATAATATCTCATGGCTACGCAGGATCCCCTTGATCCGCAACCGGGCCCAATCAGGAGTTTCCGATCATGTCGGCTATGCTGCGCAATACGGCTCGGGATGAAATCGCATGACACAGGATCCCGCCGCCCTGCTTGCCGCCCATGTGGCAGGCGCGACGTTTGCCGACCTTCCGGCTGCCACCATCGCCGCCACTAAGCGCGATTTGCTCGACACTCTGGGCTGCGCCCTCGGTGGCAGTGGCGCCCCGGGCATTGCCGAGTTGTTGAAACTGTACCGCCGCTGGGCCGGGCGGGAGGAGGCCGGGCTACTCCTGGTCGGCGGGCGCATGCCGGCACCACAGGCCGCGTTCATCCATGGCGCGATGGCGCATGCGCTGGATTACGACGATACGCTGGATCACGGCGGCAGCATTCATCCCGGTGCCTCGATCCTTGGCGCCGTGTTGGCGACGGTGGATATGCTCGGCGCCGTTCCCGGCCGTGACATGGTGCTGGCGGCGGCGCTCGGCCTGGATGTCTCCTGCCGTATCGCGCTGGCGGCGACGCTGGATCGCGGATGGCACCGCACTTCGGCGATCGGCGTGTTCGGCGCAGCGATGGCAGCGGGCAAGCTGCTCAGGCTATCGGCCTCACAGCTACACCATGCACTCGGTATCGCCTTCAGCCAAGCGGCGGGCAACCGACAATGCATCGTCGACGGATCGTTGACCAAGCGTCTCCAGGCAGGGCAGGCGGCAAGCAGCGGCGTGATCGCCGCCCTACTGGCTGCCGATGGCTTTACCGGGGCCGATGGCGTCTTCGCCGGAAAGTTCGGCTTTTTTGAACTGTATCAACCGGGTGGCTACGATCTGGCACCGCTGACGGCGTCTCTCGGCACGGCCTGGCGTGGCGACGAGGTCAGTTTCAAGCCCTATCCCTGCGGCCGCCCTCTGCATGCCGCCATCGATATCGCCATTGCCTTGCATGAAAGCCTGGGCCTGGGCGACACGCCCGATGGGAGCGAAATCGAAACGGTTCAGTTCACTGCCGGCGCCGCGGTGATCGTCGATTATTTTGCCGGCGCCTCACAGAAGCGCCGGCCGACCCAGATTGTCGAGGCGCAGTTCGCTTTACCATTCCTGATCGCGGCCGGCTTGCTGCATGGCCGGGTCGGTATCGATGAGGTTGCCGCCATCGATGATCCCGCCGTGCTCGCGCTGGCCCAGCGGATCGAGGGCCTGGCGGGCGACGGCACGCCCAGTCTTCAGGTTATCCACAAGGATGGCCGCAGGGCGACGCTGGCCGCGGGCATCCCGCTCGGTGCGCCCGCCAATCCGCTCAGCGCGGCCCGTTTGGAAGCGAAATTCCGCGATTGTGCGGCCCATGCGGTCGCGCCGGTCGCGGCCTCGGCGATCGATTTTACGCTCGGCTTCGTCGCCGATCTCGACCGGCAGGAAAATGCCCAGGCGCTGCTTCAGGCACTTGCTTGAAAATCACCGATAGGGACCGCACCGGCGATCAGCAGATGAGGCTTGTCCCTACGCTGCGTTGTGCTTGCCGCCGCCGTAGACCTTGTCGCGCAGGCGGCGCATTCCCGCCAGCCAACGATCGGGGTTCGACGCCTTCCGTACCATGTATTGAGCGACGGTTTCATGCGATAGGATAAGAAAGCGTTCGGCCTCCATTGCCGCAAGGACTTTGAGGGCGACTTCATCGGCCTCCATAACACCGTCGACGCTGGCGGCGCTTGCCTGACCCGTATGCATGCCTGTTCGAACCGATTGCGGGCAGAGCACGGAAAACCGTATTCCGCGATCACCGTACTGAATGGAGAGTGATTCCGCGAGCGCGACTGCGGCATGCTTCGTTACTCCATACGGCGTGGAGTTCATGGAAGCCAACAGTCCGGCCGCTGAAGCGGTGCTGAGCAGATAGCCGGACCCGCGTTCCAGCATGCCCGGAATCAGCGCGCGCGCGGCGAACACATGGCTCATCACGTGCACGCGCCACATCAGATCCCACTCTGCATCCGGCGCTTCCTCGTGTCCCTTGCGGGACAGTCCGGCATTCGAAAAGAAGATATCGACCGGGCCATAGGCCTTTTGCGCGGCATGCACGAGAGCCTGAATGTCGGCTTCTTTGGCAACGTCCGTGGGGACGGGCAGTGCATTGATGTCGGCGGCGACGCGGGCGAGGGCGTCGGCGTTGGTGTCGGCGATTACGACGCCGCGCGCTCCGGCCGCCACGAAGGCGCGCGCCGTCGCTGCGCCGATGCCGCTTGCCGCGCCGGTGACGACGCAAACCTTGCCTTTGGGATGCATTTCTTGGAGTTCCCTATCGAGTGTCGTTTGTTGGGGCCTAAGATCAGGACCGATCGGCCCGCCATGGGTGGTCCGGTCGAAACGTTAGTGCATTCTGGTTCGCCTTACCAAGACAGTTTTGGCCGCCAGAGTGCCGGCTGCTTGCTACACTCCGCACGGTTGAAGCGTGATTCGTTCAGGATTTGTCGTCCGATATGGGCGGCGTCGATATTGGGGAGGGTTCAGGTGAAATCGACCCGGTGCACGGATTCTCTCCTCGCGTCGTACTTCGTCGCGGAGCGATACCGCTGGAATGGCCGGACCAGATCATGAATTAGGTGCTCACCCTGTTCGTCAGCACGTTCACCACGCTGCTGGCCATCATCACTCCGCTGGAGGTGATGCCGGTCTTTCTTCAACTGCTGGATGGCAAGGACAAGGCCGCGCACCGGACCGTTGCCAGGAAGGCCTGCACCTATGCGCTGATCCTGCTGTTCTTCTCTCTGATCTTCGGGACCTTGATGTGAAAGTATTCGATGTGCCACTGAGCATTGTACGGATCGTCGGTTTCTTTGTCGC
>CAINEA010000435.1 GCA_903847525.1 uncultured Acetobacteraceae bacterium
CCGCCGCCAATGCTACCTTGGCCTTGAAATCAACGCCGTGCTTTTTGCGAACATTCATCATCCGTAACCCCTGGCCTTCAGGCCGTTTTAGGGGCGGGAGTCTCTCTTAACTACCTGTCCAGGATTTGGGGTCCACCTCGGTTCTGCCCGTCCGCCAGTGCCGCCCGCTCGGTCCGGAAATCGTGCCGCCGGGTCAGGCCAAGCACGTAGCGGTGATTGCCCTGCATCAGTTCATGCAGCGCCGCATCCGGACTGAGCACGTTCGCCGGCTTCGGCGGCGCCTTCGTGGTCTTGGCGGATGCTCCATGCACGGCCAGGGCCGGCAGAAGCATTCCGGCGGCAGCCAGGCCGAACAAGCCGCGTCGCGCGATGCCCGTATGGCTATGAGGTTCGGTGTTACTGCAGGTTTGGCACAGCATCGATTGTTTTCCTTGCTGGATGGATGGACGCGGCTCGCATCTGTCACATCGCCCTTGCGGTGGCAAAAGACATTATCATGGATATCTCGGCGAAGCCGCCATGGGTCAGTCGATGGCGACCCACCATACAGGCAAAGGCTTCGCCGACCGGTTCAGCCTAGCAGCGGCGCCATTTCCGGAGTACGTCTTGGGGTAAGCGGTGCGAGCGATACGTGCCGTCATCGCATCCGAACCCGGAGCCCTCTTATGCCTCTCTCCAGCCACCGACGTTCCGTTGTGCTCAAGCGCCGCCCCTCCGGTAGCCCGCAGCCGAGCGACTTTGAGATTATCGAGGATGCCATCCCGACGCCCGGCCCGGGTGAGGTGGTCACCCGCACGGTGTTTCTGTCGATCGATCCGTACCAGCGTGGCCGGGTTTCCGGGCGGGCATCCTATGCGGCGCCTGTGCAGATCGGCGAGGTCATGACCGGGGAAAGCGTGGGCGAGGTGATCGCCTCGGCCGATCCTGCCTTCAAGCCGGGCGATACCGTGGCCGGCGCGCGCGGCTGGCAGACCCATACCCTGAGCAAGGCGGCCAATCTTGTGAAGGTGGACGGCAAGGCCGCGCCGCTTTCCACCTATCTTGGTGTGCTCGGCATGCCCGGTACCACCGCCTATTCCGGCATGAAGGATCTCGGCCAGCCGAAGGCCGGCGAGACGGTGGTGATCTCCGCCGCTTCCGGCGCGGTGGGCTCGGTCGCCGGGCAATTGGCCAAGCGGGCCGGCGCGCGGGTGGTCGGCATCGCCGGCGGGCCGGACAAATGCTTCTACGTGCAGGACACGCTGATGTTCGATGCCTGCGTGGACCACCGCGCGATGGATCTGCGGGCGGAACTGCAGGCGGTCTGCCCAGACGGCATCGATGTGTATTTCGAGAATGTCGGCGGCGCGGTGCAGGCGGCGGCGTTCGATCTGCTCAATCCGTTTTCCCGCGTGGTGATGTGTGGGATGGTGTCGCAGTACAATGAGGACGAGTTTCCGCCCGGTCCGAATCTTGGCTTCGTGGTGGGCAAGCGGGTGCGTATCCAGGGCCTGATCGTCAGCGATAAGCCCGAGCGGTTCGCCGAGTGGCGAGCTCTGGCAGCACCCTGGGTGGCCGATGGCAGCCTGCGCTATCGTGAGGATGTCATTGACGGGTTGGAGAATGCGCCGGGGGCGCTGACCGGCATTCTGGGCGGGCAGAATTTCGGCAAGCTGCTGGTGCGGGTGGGCGCTGATCCGGCATGAACGCGGTGCCGTTCGACAAGGCCCTGGCGGATACGCTGACCGGTTGGCGTCGGCATCTGCATGCGCATCCAGAGGTGTCGCTGCACGAAAAGGAAACCTCCGCCTTTGTCTGCGCGAAGCTGGCAGAGCTGGGCGTTCCGTTTGTCGCCGGAATCGGCGGTTTCGGCGTGGTGGCGACGTTGAGCCAGGGACAATCCAATCGTTCTGTCGGCCTGAGGGCGGACATGGACGCGTTGCCGATCCAGGAGACGAGCGGCGTGGTGCATGCGTCCAACCATCACGGCGTGATGCATGCCTGCGGGCATGACGGACACACGGCATCGTTGCTCGGCGCCGCCGCGCTGCTGTCGCGCGACAAAAGCTGGACCGGCACCGTGCAACTGGTGTTCCAGCCGGCCGAGGAGGGCAGCGGCGGCGCCAAGGCGATGATCGCCGATGGGCTGTTCGAGCGGTTTCCGATGGAACGGATTTATGGCTATCACAACTGGCCGGGGCTGGAGGCTGGCACCGTCGCGGTGCATGACGGTCCGGTTATGGCGGCCGGCGCGCGGCTGGAGTTTCGCGTGCGGGGCCAGGCCGGGCACGCGGCGCTGCCGCATCTTGCGCGCGATCCGATGTTGGCCTCCGCGCATCTGCTCGTGGCCCTGCAATCGGTGGTTTCACGTAATGTCGATCCGCTGGATGGGGCGGTGGTTACCATCGCCACCATCCATGGCGGCACCGCGATCAACCAGATCCCGCAGGACGCGGTGATGCGCGGCACCATGCGCACATTGCGCATCCATACGCGCGACGTCATCGAGGAGGGGCTGCACCGCGTGGCCGCCGGCGTCGCGCAGACCTTCGGCATGCAGATCGAGTTGGATATCCGCCGCGGCGTGGACGTGACGGAGAATACCAAGGAAGATGCCGACCATGCGGCGATGGCGGCGGCAGGAGCAGGCCTTGCCGTGCACCGCGACCTGCCGCCGGCGATGACCGGGGAGGATTTCTGCTGGTTCCTGCAACAGCGCCCCGGTGCGTTCGTCTGGATCGGCAATGGCCCGGTCGAGGGCGGAAAGGAACTGCACAGTCCAGACTACGACTTCAACGATGCCATACTGCCGGCCGCCGCCACATATTTGGCCGGAGTGGCGAAGCGCGTGCTGGGATCGTGATACTTCCGTTTGGTGCGGACGCCCGTATCACCGGATCGCTGGGTGGAGTTCGGGTTCGGAGCGCTTAGCGTGCCTCGGTCCAGCTTTCCGAAAACGCCAGTGCGCAGGTGCTGAACGGATGGCCGTCGCGTTCACGTTGCCAGGGTCTGCCGGCGGCTTCGCGTCCATTATGGGTGAGACGGGCGCCGAGGGTGGGGATCAGGACGGTGCAGACGCCATAGGGGCGCGCCGGGTCGTCTTTCGGGTCGGTGTGCACCAGCAACGGCTCACCGATGCGGAACCAGGTCAGGGCGATTTCCCCGTCGGCGCAGACCAGGCGCTCGGTCCAGAAATCGCGGGCGTCACCGTTCTTGCTGAATGTCGCGTCCTGGACCGGAATGGTCTCGTCCTTCAACTCGGCGTTCAGCATTCCCTGCACCGTGGATTGCAGCCAACGGGCCATGGCGATGTTGTCCGAATAGATGCGCCATTGATTCTGCGTGAGCTCGCTTTTCACATACAACACGTGGCCCGGGCCAGCCGGACTGATCAGAATGCGCCAGAAGCTGGCATTGGTGGTGATTGGGCCATCGTCGGTCGCACTCAGTCGGATGAACGGGTTTTCCCCTGTCAGGATCAGGCGGTTCGGGTCGACGGCCATGGCGGTTACCTCCGGTTTGGTACCTAGCTTGGCCGCCCGGCACTGGGTCGGTCAAGCTACGTCCGCCAGTCAGCGATCCGTGGCCGGAAATCACGCGGCCATATTGTCGAGCAGGCGTACCGTCCCCAGGCGGGCCGCGGTGATCAGACGGGCGTTCGGTTGCAGCCGGTCCAGCGGCTCCAGGCTCGGTCCGTCCACCAGGGTGAAGTAGTCCACATCGAAACCGTGCTGCGCCAGGGCCGCGCGGGCCCGGGCCAGAACCGCTTCGGCCGCCTCGCCACCGGCCAGGGCCGCGGCCGCGGCCCGAAGCTGCGCGTACAGCACGCAGGCCTCGGCGCGCTCCGCTGGGGTGAGGAAGCGGTTGCGCGATGACAATGCCAAACCGTCGGGTTCGCGAACCGTCGGGATCGGCACGATCTCCAGCGGCAGCAGCAGATCGGTGACCATACGGGTGACGACCTGCACCTGCTGCCAGTCCTTTTCGCCGAAATAGGCCTTGTCCGTCTGAGCCTGACCGAACAGGCGGGCGCAGACCGTGGCGACACCGCGGAAATGCCCGGGGCGGGCAGCACCTTCCCAGCGCGAGGCAGGTCCGGCCACATCGATCATTGTCGCGGCGCCGGGCGGATACATCGTCTCCACGTCGGGCAGCCACGTCAGGTGACAGCCGGAGGCTCCCAGTTTGGCGAGGTCGCCTGCCTCGTCGCGCGGATAGCGGGAAAGGTCTTCGTGGGCCGCGAACTGTGTCGGATTGACGAAGATGGAGGTAACCACGCCGGCGCCGCTGGCCACGGCCGCGTGCACCAGCGCCTGATGGCCCGCGTGCAGCGCGCCCATGGTCGGCACCATCGCAATGTGGCCATGGGTTTTGCGCAGGCTGGCGATGGCGGAGCGAAGGTCGGGCAAAGTACGGGCGATCTGCATTGAGCAAAGTTGGTTTGTCGCACGCCAGGGAGCAAGATCGGTTACGGGTAAGGCTGCATCGCAAAAACAGGGGCTAGGCATGAAACTTCAGGGACAAACGGCGCTGATTACCGGCGGGTCGCGCGGAATCGGCCGGGCCACCGCGCTTGCATTCGCGGCCGAGGGAGCGGATATCGCCTTCACCCATTTCAACGATGCAGAGGCGGCGAACGAGACCGCTGCCGCGATCGCCGCACTTGGGCGCCGCGCCATCCACGCATCGGTGGACGCGGCCGATGTGTCGGCCACGCGGGCGCACGTCGCGAAGGTCGCGGCAGAATTCGCGCCGATCGACATCCTGTTCAACAATGCCGGGATCAACCTCCGCCGGCCGTTCGAGGATTTCACCGAGGCCGAGTTCGACCGGATCATGAACGTGCACGTAAAGGGCATGTTCTTCACCGCCCAGGCGGTCTATCCGGAGATGGTGGCGCGGGGCCATGGCTGCATCATCAACGTCGCGTCGCAGATGGGACTGAAGGGTGGGCCGAACGCGGTGCCCTATTGCGCCGCCAAGGCAGCGATCATCGGCATGACGCGGGCGCTGGCCTGGGAGGCGACGGCGAAGGGTGTGCGGGTGAACGCCATCGCGCCGGGCCCGATCGACACCGACTTGGTGCGCCAGAACAGCGAGGAATGGCAGGCGGCGTTTAAGGCGCGCCTGCCCATCGGCCGCTTCGGTCGCGCCGAGGAAATCGCGGCAACGGCGCTGCTGCTGGCCGGGCCGGATGGCGGCTTTTACGTAGGTGCGCTGCTAAGCCCGAACGGTGGGGATATCATGTATTGATCCGCGCTTCTTGCCCCACGCTTCCTAGGTGGGGCTAGCCCACCGCGCGCAGGCTCGTCCTCGGCGGTTGAACGGCCAGGCGCCGTGCTTCGGCAAGTGCGCGGATATCGCGGGCGACCGTGGGGTCGCGCTCGATGAGGTCGATCAGCGTGGCGGCCGGTATCGTGATCAGATCTGCGTCGTGATCGATCCGAACGCGCACGGGCGATGTGCCGCCAGCCAGGGTTTCGTTCATTACCAAAAGCTGGGCGGGCCGTACTCGCTCGATGCGGGTCTCTCCGTCGGCCGTCGGCACGCTGACGGCCAGGGCGCCGGTCAGCACCAGATATGCCTCCCGAACCGGCGCGCCGGCTTCCAGCAACAGGTCGCCCCGGCGATAGCGGTGAAAGACACTGTCATTGGCAATGTGCTTCAGTACGCCGGCATCGCCATGGAACGCGCCGGTGGCCTGGAGTAGGCGCAGTCGGTCGGCGGCATCGATAGGCGCGGTCTCGATCGCGGTGCCGTCCATCCGCAATCCCCGGCGTTGGGCGACATACCAAAAACGGCTCAGGAATTCGTCTCGCGGGACTTCAACGTCGCCCGCGTCCACGATCGGTAGGACCACGTCGTAATTGATCATCCCGCCGGCAATGCCGGTCACGAGGCATCGTGTGGCCTCCGCGCCCGGTGGGATCGGCAGCGCGTTCGCGGCTTCGCGCACCGCCGCGCGGATATGTTCGGGTGGCGTGTCCACGCCGAAGGTCAGCGGAATGATGACGGTGGTCGGCGCGCCCCCGCGTGCGGCGATGATCAGGTTGTTCTTCGCCAGGGTGCTGTTGGCGACAACGATCCGGTCGTTACCCTCCTTGGTAAGGGTGACGGTGCGCCAGTCCATCTCCACCACCCGGGCGGGTATGCCGTCGATCACGATCCAGTCCCCGATGCCGAATTTATGGGACGACAAAAGGCCAAGGCCAGAGAGCAGATTGCCGAGAAATTCCTGCAGGGCGAAGCCAAGCACGATGGAGCCAACGCCCATCGCGGCGAACAGGCTGCCGAGATCGACCTCCCAGATGGAG
>CAINEA010000436.1 GCA_903847525.1 uncultured Acetobacteraceae bacterium
CCAAATCCATCAGCTTCTTCACGCCCACCGGCCCATAGCCAAGGCCCAGGCGAACCGCCGGCACGCCGAACTTGCCGTCATCGGCGGTGATGCGCATGTCGCAACCCACTGCGATCCCCACGCCGCCGCCGATACAGAAACCGTGGATCATGGCGATGGTCGGCTTGCTGCATTCGGCGATGCGCTTGCCCGCCCCCTCGGTCAGCCCCTCATAGGTGATGTTGGCTTCGGCGGAGGACCGGGTCTTCTCGAACTCCGAGATATCCGCGCCCGACACGAACGCCGTCTCGCCCATGCCGCGCAGCACGACCACGCGTACCTGCGGGTCCTTCTCGAACGCGTCGATGATGTCGGGCACTGCTGCCCACATATCGGTGGAACAGGCGTTGCGGCGGGCCGGGTTGTTGAAGATCATCCAGCCGATCGGCCCCTCGATCTTGGCGATCATGCGGTCGGTGTTCAGCGTCAGCGTGCGATCGGTCATGTGGCTATTATCCTCTTGGGCCAGGTATGTGGGCGATACGCCGTGGGTCGATTTCCGCCCAGACGCGGGTGCCGATATCGTGAATATCCAGCGGCGGCGCCGCCGCGCGCAAGCGGATGTCTGAATTGTCCGGCTGCACCACGTAATCCCAGTATTCCCCAAGATACGAGCGCTCGACGATCTGCCCCGTCAGGATCCAGCCATTCGAGGTATCGGCCGGCATCGCGTGGTGCAAAGCCACGTTCTGTGGACGGACGGAGAAGGTCACGTTCCCGGCCAGATCGGCGGCACCCGGAAACAGTCCGGCGGCAGCGGTAAATCCGGGAAACACGATCGTCCCGCCATGCACGCGTCCCTCCAGGAAATTCGTCCGTCCGATGAACCCGGCCACGAACCGCGATTGCGGCCGGTTATACAGCGACACCGGATCATCCACTTGCTCGATCCGGCCATGGTTCATCACCACGATGCGGTCGGACGTAACCATCGCCTCGGCTTGGTCATGCGTGACATACACCGTGGTGATCTTGAACTCGTCATGCAGCCGGCGGATCTCGCTGCGCATTTCCTCGCGCAGATTGGCATCGAGGTTGGACAGCGGCTCATCCAGCAGCAGCACGTCCGGCTCGATGACGATGGACCTTGCCAGCGCCACCCGCTGCTGCTGGCCGCCCGACAATTCCGCCGGATAACGGTCGCGCAGATGTGCGAGCTGCACCACCTCCAGGATCTTGTCCACCCGCCGCTTCAGCTCCGAGCCTGGCATCTTCCGCAGCTTCAGCCCAAACGCCACATTCTCGCCTACCGTCATGTTCGGCCAGATCGCATAGCTCTGGAAGATCATCGACATGCCGCGCTTTTCCGGCGGCTGGGAATGTTCGGGCGAGGACAGCACCACGCCGTTCACCGCGATGGTGCCGGTGGTCGGCCGCATGAACCCGGCGATCATCCGCAGCGTCGTGGTCTTTCCGCAGCCGCTCGGGCCGAGCAGGGAGACGAACTCACCCTGGGCGATCGACAGGCTGACATCCTGCACCGCCGGCGTCTTGCCGAAGCTCTTGCCCAAGCCCTTCAGAACAAGCTTGCTCAACCGCGGTCCCGCCTCAGCATGAAGTCGCCTCCAAGTAGTTTCGACCCGACGCCGACGATCACCACCGTTGCCGCCAGCAGCATGAAGCCCAGCGCGGCAAGCTGCTCGAAATTGCCCTCCTCGGACAGATCCAGCAGCATCACCGACATCGTGCGGGTTTTCGGTCCGTACAGGAACATCGCGGTGGACAATTCCCGTGTCGCGGGAATGAACACCAGCAGCCAGGCGCCGATCAGGCTGTTCTTCATCAGCGGCACCAGCACCTTGCGTGCCGCCAGGAACCGCCCGCCGCCGAGGATGCGCACAGCCTCCTCCATTTCCGGATTGATCGAGCGGATGGCGGCGGTGGCATTGGCGAAGCCGATCGGCAGGAAGCGGGTGGTAAAGGCCAGGATCAGGATCAACGACGTGCCGTACAACGAGAACGGCGGCGGCGCATAGGCGGCATAGAACGCGATCGCCAGCACGATGCCCGGCACCACGAACGGCGCCATGCACAGGAAGCTCAGCACGCTGGCAAACGGCAGCAGCCGCCGCGCGACGATATAGGCGATGGACAGCGACAGCCCCAGCACCAGGAACGCTGCGCTGCCGGCATAGAAGAAGCTGTTCAGCACCGAACGGCCCGCCGTCTCGTGATCGAACAGCAAATACTGGAAGTTGTGCAGGGTCAGGTTATCCAGGCTCCAGCCGCGTCCCCAGGCCTTTGCCAGGGCCGCCTGCGACAGTGCCGCGTACGGCATCAGCACCGAGAAGGACAGCACCATCCCGCAATAGCAGAACATCGGCCAGCGCCAGAACCCGAGGCCGATCGGCCGCCGTTCGCCGCCCTTGCCGGTCAGCGCCACGAACCCGCGCCGGCTGGTTAATTGCCGCTGCACCAGGAACAACACCACCGTGATCAGCAGCAGCGGCACCGCATAGGCCGCCGCCACTTCGGATCGTACCGGCGCGTTGAAGAACTGCAGCAACTGCGTCGTCACCACGTTGAACCGCGCGGGAATGGCGATCAGCGCCGGCGAGCCGAACAGGGCGATGGTTTCCAGGAACGTCACGATGATGCCGCCCAGGATCGCCGGCAGCACCATCGGTAGCGTGACCTTCAGCATGGTGCGCAATGTGCCCGCACCCAGGATATTCGCGGCCTCCTCCATTTCCGAGGAAACCACATCCAGCGCCGAGGAGGTGAAGATGAACAGATACGGAAACGAATAGATGGCGATGATGAAGGTCAGGCCCTGGAACGAATAGATGTTGAACAGCCCCTCGCTCGCCCCGGTCAGCCCCATGAAGGCCTTGTTCAGCCACCCGGCATTGGGACCCGCCAGCAGAATCCAGCCGATCGCGCCGAGATAGGGCGGGGTGATGAACGCGCCGAGCACGCACAACCGGATCGCGCCTTTGCCCGGCATGTCCGTGCGCGACACCGCCCAGGCCATCGGCAGCGCGAAGATCAGGCACAGCACCGTCACGCAGGCCCCGAGCGACAGCGAATTCCACAGCGCCTGGATATAGCGCGGGCGGCCATAGGCGGTGACATAGTTCTGCAAAGTGAAGGCGCCGGTATCGGCGGCCTCCAGGCTGCTCAGCACCAGGCGTAACAGCGGGTTGATCACCAGGAATGCCAGGATCGCCGCCAGCGCGACCCACAGCAGGATCAGCGGATCGAACCGGCCTCCGGCCCGGCGCTGCGGAACGGCCAGCGTTTGCGCAATAGCGATCGGTTCAGCTGCCAAAGGTGTCACGCCATTGCTCGATGATCTCCGGCACGCCCTTGGCGATCTGCGCCGTGGTCTGCGTGATCAGTTTCACGTCCCCGATCGGCTTCGCGCCCGGCTTCAGCCGCACGCCGGCGCGCACCGGATCGACACGGTTATCCGCCAGGAACTGCGCGAATTCCTGGCTCAGCAGATACTCCATGAACAGTCGCCCGGCATTCGGGTGCGGCCCGTTGGCCATCACCGCGGCCGGCCCGATGCACAGGATCGAGCCGTCGGTCGGATAAACCGGCGCGATCGGATTGCCCTTGTCGGCCGATAGCAATGCGCCGGACAGCGGCACGCAGCCGATCTTGCGCTCCCCGGCGTTCATCATGGTGATGGGATCGAGCCCCGAGCGGCCGATCTGCGGGCGGTTCTTTTCCAGCTTCTCGAAATACTCCCAACCATACAGCGTGCGCATCGCCAGCACCCATTGCCCGGTATAGCCGGAAAACGCCGGATGGCCCGTGGCGGCCTGGTTCTTCCATTGCGGCGCATACAGATCCGGCCAGTTCTTCGGCGCCTCCGCTGCCGTCACCTTCTGGGTGTTGTAGCCCAGAACATGCAACGTGGAGGTGGTGGGGTAGTAGTAGCCGTCCAGCCCAAGCCCCTGGAATGCCGGCGCCAGCCCGGCGGCGTTCTGCGGCACATAGTTCGCTAGCGCCTTCTTCGCCATCAGCGCCGGGTAATGCGAGATATCGGTCGAGCTGAACACGTCGCAGTTCGGCACGCTGTTCTTCAGATCGTTCAGCAGCCGCTCATACGCAACCTGCCCTGTGGTGCGCATCACCGTCACCGTCACGCCGGGGAACAGCGCGGTAAAGGATTTACCGACCAACTCCGCCGTTTCGCCGTCGATCTGGGCGATATACCAGGTCAGGCTGCCTTCCTTGCGGGCGGCATCGATCAGCGGCGCCAGGTCGGCGCGGGCCGGCCGGGAGAACATGGATACGGCGGAAACCGCGCCAAGCGCCATCGCCTGGCGCCGTGTGACAAGCTTGAACATCCCATTTCCCTGTAAGCGGACTTATGCGTCCAAGTCTGGCCGACATCGCCCGGATTTACCAGAGGAGCGCCTCTACCCGATTGCCCTGTTCAACTGCCGAACGTGTCCCGCCATTGTTCGATCACCTCGGGAATGCCCTTCAGGATCTCGGCCGGTGTCAGCTTGATCAGCTTCACCTCGTTCAGCGGTTTCGCGCCCGCCAGCGGCTTCACCTCCGGCCGCAGCGAATCGCCGCGGAACTTCACCGCGATTTGCGCCGCTTCCTCGCTCAGCCGGAATTCCATGAACAGCCGCGCCGCATTCGGCCGTGGCGCGTTCGCCATTACCGCCGACGGCGACACCATCAGCAGCGCGCCATCGGTGGGGTAGACCAACGCCAGCGGATTGCCCTTGTCCATGCTGGCGAGCGTCGTGCCGCCCGGCCCGGCCGCGACGACCCGTTCGCCGGCATTCAGCATGGTGACGGTGTCGTTGATCGAGCGGCCGATCTGCGGGCGGTTCTTCTCCAGCTTCTCGAAATACTCCCAGCCATACAGCCTGCGCATCGCCAGCACCCAATTGCCGACATAGCCGGAGAACGCCGGATGCCCGACCGAGACCTTGTTGCGCCATTTCGGGTCCAGCAGGTCCGGCCAGTTCTTCGGCGCATCCTCCGCCTTCAGCAGCTTGGCGTTGTAAGTAATCAAAACCGTGCCCGCCGAGGTCGGAAAATAGTACCCGTCCGGGTCCAGCCCCTGGAACTCCGGACTGACCTTGCTCGCTGCCTCCGGCACGTAGCGCGCCAGCGCACCCTTGGATTTCAGCGTGATGTAGTGGCCGATATCGGTGGAGCTGAACACGTCGCACTGTGCCACGTTGTTCTTCAGATCGTTCACCAGCCGTTCATAGGCCACCTGGGCCGTGGTGCGGATGACGGTAGCCTTGATGCCGGGATACCGTGCGGTGAAGCCACGCCCCACGGCCTCGGCCGTTTCACCGTCGGTATGCGCGGTGTACCAGGTGACCGAGCCTTCCTTGCGCGCGTCTGCCTCGATCGTGGCGAGGTCCGCGCGCGCCGGGCGGGAGGCTGCGGTGCCGGCGAGAAGCGTGCCGAGTGCGAGCGCCTGGCGCCTTGTGGGGTGCTTGAACATCGGACCTCCGGATTGTTTGCGTTGTGCCAACTCTGGCCAAGCTCGGGAGTTTTGGCCACCCTGGATCGGGCAGATGAGGTCGTCGGGCATCCATGTCGCTTGCCATCGTGCCAGTCAGGATCGTCAGCAAAGCTGGTGAAGTCCCAAGTGGAATTGGGCCCTACGCTGGCTGCAGTAAAAAAGCCGTTCTTCGGAACGCTTCCGTGTCATTTAATGACATCGCTGGCGCGGAAAGACGATTGCCTCTCGTTGGCATATCCGCTCCTAATCGGTCAACATCGATCATGGAGGCAATTCGTGACGGCGAAGAACACGGTAATGGCGGCGGCCCTTTTGGCATTGGTGGCGGCTGCCCCCGCCAGCGCAGAAAGCCAACTGAAGCGAGGCGCCTATCTGGTGCAGATCATGGGGTGCGGCGATTGCCACACTCCGGGGCATTTCCTGGGCAAGCCGGACCTGGCGCATAAGCTGTCCGGCTCTGATGTCGGTTTCCAGGTTCCTGGCCTCGGGTATTTCTGGGGCGCCAATCTGACACCAGACCCGGAAACGGGGATCGGCAACTGGACCCAGCCGCAGATCGTCACCGCTTTGCGCACTGGCAAGCGACCGGATGGGCGGGAACTGGGCCCCCCGATGCCGTGGCGGGCTTTCGCGGCGCTGACCAATGCGGACGCCAACGCGATCGCGGCTTTCCTGAAAACCCTGCCGCCGACAAGGCACCGCGTGGTCGGGCCGCTGGGCGGGGACGCCAAACCGGCTGCGCCCTATATGACGGTCGTGATGCCGAAATAACTTTCGTCCCGAAAATATCGAGCCACCGCCCGATCACCTCGGGAATCCCTTTTTACGTCTTCAACACCGACGGATGGAAGGCCTACGCCTCGTTGAACGATTCTGCGCGATTCATTACGCCAGATCGATGCTCCGACATAACACAGGCAATTCCCTCAAACCGGGAGCCGATTAGCCATTGTAAGTCCTCGAAGCGGCGCCACATGAACTGCAGTCGTTCCGTAGTCATCCAATTCCCGGCGATCGAAATACAATCGTTTATTATTTAGACACTCAGATAAGGCGACGAACAGTGAAAAAAATGATCGTACGATCATGGAGCTTTTTCTTTGACCATGAGGTAAATCCGCTTCGCCATATCCCGGACGTTCCCACCCGGCATATGATTTTGCAGGTTTTGGGTTGGATGTGGGCAGTCTGCTTTTCAGTGGCGATTGGAAGTTACACGATCCTTCCCGCAAGCCTACTAGGGCATGCGGTTTTGATTGCAGCGGCGGCGATCACCGTTGGAACCTATACCGCAGCGGCAAAAAAGCCTGAGATGTTCGGTTCGGGCCGCGCCTATGGGGGCGAGCACGAATAGGTCGGGTCCTCCTTAATCTGGCCCAGCATCTTAAGGGATCGTGGGCGGGAACTCTTATGCGAAATACGATGACCTTTCGGCGCGTGTCTTGGGGAATATCGGCGGTGGTCATGGAGAGGAGACGACGCTGCTGGTAGCGCAGTGGTTCATCGTCGAGCGAATCAATGCGGGCATCGAAGCGGTCGTGGCATTCTCGAAAACTGCGTTTCCGACCCGGCATCTCACTGCCGGGCCGCCGGCCGCGGACGCCAATCCGGCGGTGCCCCATGCGCCGCCGTTCTGCCGAAATAACTCAGGTCCCGAACGTGTCGCGCCACTGCTCGATCACTTCCGGAATTCCCATTTGCGTCTCCGCCACCGCTAGCTGCAAGGTCTTCACCTCGGAGAACGATCTCGCGCCGGGCAATGGCGTGACCTCCGGGCGCAGCGAGTCCGCGCGGTTTTTAACCGAGATCCGGGCCACCTCCTCGCTTTGCAGGAACTCCAGGAACAGTCGTGCGGCGTTGGGATGCGGCGCATCCACCGGAATGGCGCTGGCAGCCACGATCAGCACCGCACCATCCGTCGGATAGATCACCGCCAGCGGATTGCCCTTGTCCGCGCTCATCAGCGTGGCGGTGGAAGACCCGGCGGCGACCATGCGTTCACCGGAATTCAACATGGTGGCGGTGTCGATGATCGAACGGCCGATCTGCGGGCGGTTCTTTTCCAGCTTCTCGAAATACTCCCAGCCATACAGCTTGCGCATCGCCACCACCCAGGTACCCACAAAGCCGGAAAAGGCGGGATGGCCGACCGAGACCTGGTTCTTCCACTTCGGTGTCAGCAGATCCGGCCAGTTCTTCGGCGCGTCCTCCGGCTTCACTTTCAGCGTGTTGTAGGAGATCAGCACCAGGCCGGCGGTGGTGCTGTGGTAGAAGCCATCCTTGTCGAAATTGCGAAACTGTGGGCTCAGCGCGGCATCGTTCTGCGGCACATAATGGGCCAGCAGCCCCTTCTGTTTCAGCGTCTCGTCATGGCCCGGATCGGTGGAACTGAACAAATCGCATTGCGGGATCTTGTTCTTGATGTCCTGCGTCAGACGCTCGTAGCCGACCTGCGCGGTGGTCCGCACCACCGTCACCTTCACGCCGGGATAGCGCGCGGTGAAGGTGCGGCCGATCAGCTCCGCCGTTTCTCCGTCGGTCTGCGCGGTATACCAAGTCAGGCCGCCTTCCTTTCGCGCGCCTTCTTCGATTGCCCCCAAATCCGCGCGGGCCGAGCGCCCGGTGAACGCAACGCCGGCCAGCACGCCGGCAAACCCCCTGCGCGTCAGCATCTCAGCTGGCCGGCACGGAAGTGGGCGGAACGTAATCCACGGTGATGCCGTCATAATCGGCAAAATGCGCGGCAAGCGGCCGGCGCGTGTGCGTGGTCAGCCAGAAGCGCACCATGCAGCGGCGGCGGTCGTCCTCGGGGAAATCTTCGAACTCCGAGCGCGCATGCAGGGTGGTGAAGGAGTTGATCAGCTGGATCTCGCCACGCCGCAGCATCATGTCCAGCCGGAACCGCGGGTCGGACGCATAGCCATCGAAAACGTCGATCGCGTCCTTTTCCGCCTGGGTATAAGGCGCCCCGTAACGCATCGCGGTATCCAGGTTGTTGCGCGAATAACGGCAGGACAGCGCGCCATCCTGGATGGACAGCACGGGCATGCGATAGAAGAAGCTCTTGCCCGCCGCCTCGTTGCGCACGCAATGCGGGCCGGTGAACAGCGGTTCCAGCAAATCCGGATGTTCCGCCAGCATCGCGTTGTACACGGCAATGGAACTGCACACGCTGGAAAGCCCACCCTGGCGCGCCGGGCGCAGACACAGCAGCCCCACCATTTCCGCTCTATCCGTATGCAGCATCAGGTTGGCGTTGGTCTCGTAGCCGCGCACCTGCTTGGCATGCATCTGTTTGCCGTAATCGCGCACGTCGGTCAGCGTCTCGCCATGCACGTTCTGGCTGACCGCCTTGCCCATCAGGGCTCCGATCACCCAATAGACCGCCTTCAAAATGGCATCCGGCAACGCCGGATCCAGCCCGCGCAACAGCGCGAAGCCGCGCCCGGCCATCACTTCATGCTCCACCCCTGCGAAATAGCCTGCCGCCTGCGGCACCCGCGTCGGGTCGACCGCATGGCGGGAGATCGCGGCGTTGTCGGTCGTGTCGATCCGATCCGCCTCCGCCAGCAATTCATCCAGTACCGGGCCGGGCAGGGTGGCCTGCCACTCTTCCGCTCGGGCCATGTCCGCGGCAACCCAGGCGGACGGATGCTCGATCGGCTCAAGCACTGGTTGGCTCATGGCACGCTCCTCATACGATTATCTTGTCTTGCCGCAGCCTGGCGATCTGCTCGGCCGAGTAGCCGAACTGCGCCATCACGGCATCCGTATGCTCCCC
>CAINEA010000437.1 GCA_903847525.1 uncultured Acetobacteraceae bacterium
AGCATCGATCAAAAGGGGCCAGCCTGCGCGAAACCATCACCGCCACGATGGGGCGCGGCCCGGCCATCCAGAGCCTGGTCAACCAGATGGAACTGGTGGCCAACACGGATTATTCGGTTCTGATCTGCGGCGAAACCGGCACCGGCAAGGAGGTCGTGGCGCAGGGCCTGCACCGGCATGGCCCCCGAACGGACAAGCCGTTCGTGGTGTTCGACTGCGGAGCGATCGTCGACGCGCTCGTGGACTCGGAGTTCTTTGGACATGAACGTGGCGCCTTTACCGGCGCCAACGATCGGCGGCGTGGCCGGTTCGAACTGGCAGCGGATGGCGGCACGATATTCCTCGACGAAATCGGCAATCTTTGCGCGGTTGGACAGCAGGCGCTGCTGCGCGCGTTGGAGGAGCGGGTCATCTACCGGGTCGGCGGCACGACCCCGATCCGGCTCGACACCCGGGTCATCGCGGCAACGAATGAACTGCTGACGGATCAGGACGTCACCAGCGAATTCAGGCCGGACCTTTTCTACCGTCTGTCGGAATTCAGCATCATCGTACCGCCGCTGCGCGTGAGGCCCGAAGATATCGAATTCCTGGCACGCAGGTTCATCCTCCAGACCCAGGAAGCCCTGCATCGGCATTCGATGGACATTCACCCGGACGCGCTGGATCTACTCAGGGGCTATGAGTGGCCCGGCAATGTGCGCCAATTGCGCAATATCGTGCGGCGGGCGGGATTATTGGCATCCACCGAAGTTCTGGCGAAGCATGTTCAGCCGTTCTTGCCGAACCGGCGAACCCAGATTTCGGTTCCCGCTCCGGTCGTGCTTCCCGCCCATGTGCCATTGCGGGACTTGGTGGAACAACGGGTCCGCCAGGTGGAGTATGACGCGATCCTGCAAGCCATGACACTGACTGCCGGCAATAAGGCGGCAGCCGCGAGGCAACTTGGCATCGACTACAAGACGTTTCGTATGAAATTGAAGGCTCTGGGCGAACCCGCATTGCCGCAGGCTGAATTCGCAGATGCCTAGAGACGCCGCCCATTCCGGGCCTCCGCCGCAATCCGCCGAAGTTCGTGCGATCTATCTTTACGCGTTTGTCGCTTCGCACCGGTTGGAAGCCCTACGTCCATTGACCGATGCGGACCCTGTACTGTCCCTGTATCGGGTCGGCCAGATTGGCGCGATATTTTCCGATGTTCCGCTCGATGAATTCTCCGGGCCACAGGGCGAACGGAACCTGGCGGACCCAGACTGGATCATGCCTCGCATCGGCCATCATGAGGCCGTGGTAGAGAGTGCCATGGAAGTCTCCCCTACGTTCCCGGCTCGATTTGCGACCTTGTATGTCAGCCTCGACAGCCTGGGCGCATTCATGCGGCGGCACGAGGCCGCGATCGCCGATTTCTTTGAATCGGTTGAAGGCCGACAGGAGTGGGCATTCAAGATCGCCGTGACGCTCGGCACACCGGATGAGCTTGAGAATCTGGCGATGGAACTTTTGCCGGGATGGGCTGAATGTCCCCCCGGAACACGGTATTTGCGGCTGCGACGAGAGCAGGCGCGGCTTATCGAGGTGGCAAGAGAACGCGCCGCCGATCGGATGGCACCGATCGTCGAAAAGCTGCTGCAGCCTGCGATGACCATGCGCCTGCTGCCAAAATCATCGCATACACCGTCGGTCGGCCCGCAACATGTGCAGGATTATGCTCTGCTTGTACCAGCAAACGAGCGGGCCGCCTTGCAAGGCCGCTTCGCCGAATTGACAACGGAAGGCGCGGATTCCGGGATGAAATTAACCCTGACCGGCCCCTGGCCGCCGTACAGCTTTCGCCCCCTGTTGGAAGGTGCCGACCTTCAGGACGACGCATGAGCGACCCACGCGCGACGAACGGCGGATCGCGGCGCGCCATCCGGCCCATGGCCAAGGATTTTGACTACGAAAGCCTGTTCAATGCACTGAGCTCGACGATCCCTTCATCGATCCTGATCGTGGATGGAAGCCTTGCCGTTTTGATGGCCAACCGGAACTTCCTGGAAAAATCCCGTGGCACCCTTAGCGCCATACAGGGGCTGAACTTACAGGAAGTCCTTCCCGCTGCGTTCAGGGACATACCGCTCGACCAGCAGATCCGCGAGACGATGCGGACCGGCCAGCCGCTCCTGCGACAGAAAATGACCTACCGTGCCCCCGGTATCTCACTGCGGGTCTATTCCTACAGCATACGCCGGTTGCAGTTCGACATTCACGATGCCCATGCCGCCCTTCTCGTTATGGACGACATCACTGATCTTCTAAGTCTGAGTGAGGAGGTTCGGAAAACCCAACTGCATCTCGCCAGTATTGTGGAGAGTGCCGGCGACCTGATTATCTCGACCGACGCGCGCGGCACAATTCTGACATGGAACACCGCCGCGGAAAAAGCGACGGGGTATTCGTTGCACCAGGCGTTGGGGATTTCTCTTGCCGCTCTGATCGCGGAACCGCAAAATCTGGAGGTCGTGCGATATTATCGAGAAATTGACAGCATCGACCAACGCTTCAACGCGGATTGGCCGGTTACCTGTGCGGACGGAACTGTCATTCCGATTTCCTGGCATCTTTCACCGATGACGGGACGGGATGGCAATATATCCGGGGTCGTCATTGTCGGTCGTAATCTGGTCGAGCAGCGGGCCATGGAAGCCCAAATGCAGCAAGCCGAGAAGCTTGCGGCCCTGGGACTGGTCATCGGCGGTATCGCGCACGAAATCCGCAATCCGCTGGGTGTCAGTTCCGCAGCGGCCCAATTGCTCCGGCGCGGACTCGGCAAGCCCGAGTTGCTGCTGGAATGTGTCGAGAAAGTCATCGGGGGGATCAACCGCGCCTCGCTCATTGTCGACAGCCTGCTGCGTTTCGCCCGGCCGGGCCGCATCCAGGAAACGACAAAAGTCGACGTGCTGTCGATGTTGCATAATGCCCTTATGTTGGTCTCCAGCGAGGCCGCGCCAGGCACGAGCGTCCATTGGGATACAGCCGGGCTGCCATCCACAGTTTATGCCGAAGGCGTGCAGAACCTGCTTGAACTCGTGATGATCAATCTCATCACCAATGCGTTCCAGGCGATGCCCGATGGTGGCACGCTGAGCATCCTCGTCCGTTCGGATGATGACATTCTAATCGCCGTGCACAATACGGGGCCCGGCCTTTCAAGGGAACAATTGGCAAAGGTATTCGATCCGTTCTTCACGCTGAAGAAGGACAGCCGGCGTTCGGGCCTGGGCCTGTTCGTGTCTCATTCGATCGTGCAGCAACATGGCGGAACCATCGCCGTCCAATCGTCCGGTGAGAGCGGGACGACTTTTTCCGTCTGCTTGCCCAAGGCTAAGGCGGCGCTCAACAATTAACGCTTCGATCTGATGGTCTTGGGCTGATCGTGTAGTTCCAGTCGGGATGCCACG
>CAINEA010000438.1 GCA_903847525.1 uncultured Acetobacteraceae bacterium
CCGATATCGGCCTGGCCGAGACCGATCGCTGGCGCGAGCCGGCCCGGCTTCAGGAACAGCTTCTGCTGTGGCAGCAGGACTGGGACTTCATTGTGCTGGACACCGCGGCGGTTCTGTATCGCGGCCATGACACGATCCCGGCTTTGGCCGTCGCGCAGTCGGCGGACGCGACGCTCATGGTTACCATGGCCGGCCGTACTACGGCCAGCCGGGTTCGCGAGGCGCGCGAGAAGCTGCAGGCCTGTGGTGCGCGCCTGATCGGTGCGGTTTTGAATGATCGTGACAACCCGCCCTTGAATGTCGAGTTGGAGCGGGAAGTAGGCCGTTTGTCGCGCTTCCTTCCAGGTATCGCCAACAAGATCGGCGGCCGACTGCGCCGGTCGCCCCTCGTCCGTGTCCGGATCTAGGGCCACCTTCGTTCAAATGGTTGCATTTGAACGAATGGCATTGCCCGACAAACCCATGAGCCAACCATGCAAACAAACCTCGTTCATTCAGGAATCCCCCACACTGTGACCCTGTCCAACCCACGACCCAACCCATCGAACAACATCGACCGGGACGTTGTGCGCCAGATCGTCGAGGATCTGTCGTTACGCGACCTGCACCATCTGGTGACCACTTTTGAAACCGACCTGCAACGTCTGACCCGCGGACTTGCCGCGGCCGGCGCCAGTGGTGACCTGCAAGGCTGGCTTCATGCGGCGCATGCCATCGCCGGTGCCAGTTCCGCGTTAGGGGCGGTGGCCCTCGAAGGTGAGGCGCGTGCGGCGATGGCGGTGACGTCGCTGGACACGACGCAGGCGGTGACCACGGCCGGCCGAATCTGCGCATTGGCCGATGCATCGATTGCGGATCTTCACGGACTTCTGACAGAGCTCGGAGACTGATGTCCCCGGTCGAGCCTTCGCCGGCGGAAGCGCTGCGCGTGGAATCCGGAGCAATGTCCCTGCCCGCCGGCAAGGGCCCCGCCTTGGCGACGGGCGCGCGCGTGCTGCTGGTGGAAGACACGCCGACACAGGCGGAGTACGCCCGCGCGATGCTTCGCTCGCTCGGCCACGAGGTGCGGATTGTTGGTACGGCGGGGCAGGCGCTCGAGATGGTGCGCGAATGGCAGCCGGATGCGGTGTTGCTCGATCTTGACCTGCCGGATTACTCGGGCATCGAGTTGATGCGGCGTCTGCGTGCCGAGGGGCAGGAGGTGGATGTCATCATCATCACCGCCAACGGCTCGATCAACACCGCCGTGGACGTGATGCGCGAAGGCGCCGTGGATTTCCTGGTCAAGCCATACGCCAAGGCCCGGTTATCGGTCACGCTGAACAACTCGCTGAAGCGGCGGGCGCTGAGCGCCGAACTTCGCAGCGTGCGCGCGCAGCTCAGCCGGGACCGTTTCTTTGGCTTCATTGGCGCCTCGGCGCCGATGCAGGCGGTCTATCGCACCATCGAGGCGGTGGCTGCCAGCCGCGCCAGCGTGTTCATCACCGGACCGAGCGGCACCGGCAAGGAACTGGCCGCCGAGGCCGTCCATAAGGCCAGTCCTCGCCGTGACCGGGCTTTTGTCGCCCTGAACTGCGGCGCCATCCCGCGCGACCTGCTGGAAAGCGAGGTTTTCGGTCACATTAAGGGCGCCTTCACCGGAGCCACCGCGGATCGCATAGGCGCGGCCAAGCTGGCCGATGGCGGAACATTGTTCCTGGATGAAATCGGCGAGATGCCGCTGGAAATGCAGGTCAAGCTGCTGCGCTTCGTGCAGACCGGCGGATTCCAGCCAGTGGGTGCGGCACGGACAGAAAAAGTGGATGTGCGCTTCGTTTGCGCGACCAACCGAGACCCCATGCTGGAGGTGGAACAGGGACGATTCCGCGAAGACCTGTTCTATCGGCTGTATGTGGTGCCGATTGAACTGCCGCCATTGAAGGACCGTGGTGATGACGTGCTGCTGATTGCCCGCCAGTTTCTGGCACAGTTCAGCAAAGA
>CAINEA010000439.1 GCA_903847525.1 uncultured Acetobacteraceae bacterium
CGTAAAGAGCCTCGAACCCCGCTTCGCTGAGACCCTTTTGGAATTGCACCTTGTTTCGAGCCATCGTCCCTGCCTCGCTAAATCGAATGTTCACGATATGTGCCACGAAAGAGAAGCTGAGAAAAGTGCGTAAACAGGAAGAAATTTCTTCGGCGATGGCGCAACTTGGCTCGATCCGCGCCGATGTTGTGGAGCGGCTATGCGCCGAGTTCACCGAGAGTATCGGCAGTGCCGGAAATCTGATCGGCAGCTTCGAAAGTACCGAACGTCTGCTGCAAAAAAGTCTGCCGAGGGATCGTGCGGCTCAGATCATGGAGGAAATTCGCGGACCGGCCGGGCGGACGATGTGGGACAAGTTGGGCAACGTATCGGAAGCGGTTCTCGCTAATTACCTGAAAAACGAATATCCGCAGACCGTTGCGGTGGTGCTGTCGAAGGTGAAGGCGGAGCATGCGGCACGGGTGTTATCGCTGTTGCCCGATAGCTTCGCCATGGAAGTGGTGATGCGGATGCTGCGCATGGAGAGCGTGCAGAAGGACGTGCTGGATGGGGTAGAAAAGACCCTGCGTGCAGAATTCATGTCCAACTTGGCGCGCAGTGCGCGACGCGATGCTCATGAGATGATGGCGGATATTTTCAACAATCTCGATCGAGCATCGGAGACCCGCTTTATCGCCGCGTTGGAAGAGCGCAATCGGGATGCCGCGGAGCGGATCAAGGCGCTGATGTTCACGTTTGATGATCTGTCGCGCCTGACTGGGGCCGCGGTTCAGACGCTGATGCGGTCGATTGAAAAGGATAAGCTGCCGGTCGCGTTGAAGGGGGCATCGGAGGTGGTCCGTAACCTATTCTTCAAGAACCTTTCCGAACGGGCGTCGAAGATGCTGCGGGATGACATTGAGGCTCTGGGGCCGGTGAAGCTGCGTGATGTGGATGACGCGCAGTCGAGCATTGTGCTGATGGTGAAGGATCTGGCTGCACAAGGCCAGATCGAGATCGGCGAAGGCAAGGATGATGAGTTGGTCTATTGAGTAGAATGGACCCGGTATGAGCGGGCCTTTTGGACTGGTGGGAGGTGGGGTGTTGTTCGCTGAGGATTTCGATCTTCACGAGCGGGGCCCTGTACCGGCAGAACCGGAACTAATCGAGCCGGTGTTTGATCAAGGGCAATTGGAAACAGCGAAAGCAGCTTCCTTTGAAGAAGGGGTTGCGGCTGGACGCGCCGCTGTGATGGCTGAGGATGCGGCTGGCTTGCGTCAGGCCGTGATCGTTCTCGGTGAAGAACTCAGCGCCGCCCGGGATAGCGCCCGTGCGATCGGCGAGCAGGCAGCGGTGGAGATTGCCCGGCTGCTGTTGTCGTCTCTGGGGGCTGTGATGCCAGCACTGTGCGAAACCTATGGCGATGGTGAGCTGCGGGCGATTGCAAGGGCCGTTCTGCCGGCGTTGGCGGGTGAGCCTGAGATCGTTATCAGGGCAAACCCGCATACGGTTTCGGGGCTTTCAGAGGAGATTGCGCGGATCGATCCGGATATAGGGTCCAGTGTGCAGATAACGCCGACGGATGCGCTGGCGCTGGGTGATGTTCGTATCGTGTGGCGGAATGGTCTGGCGGTACGGGAGGGGGCTGCGCTGTGGCGTGACGTATCGGCGATCCTGATGCCGCAGGGGTTGCTGGGGGATGAACCGACGGTAAGCGAGTTGGGCACAGAGGATGCGTTGAATGGCAAGTGACCTGGAGATGGTGGAACTGGCGGAGGGTATCGCTTCCGCAGACCCCGGCGCGCCGCGGGGGGCGCGTGACCTGGAGGCTGTCTACGATATTCCGGTCACCGTCAGTGTGGTGTTGGGAAAGGCGACGATGCAGGTCAACCAGTTGTTGAAGTTAGGGCGAGGGGCGGTTGTTGAGCTTGATCGCAAGCTGGGTGAAGCAATCGATATCTATGTCAACAATCGGCTGGTGGCTCGTGGCGAGGTTGTGATGGTGGACGATAGCCGCCTGGGTGTGACGATGACCGAGATAGTCAAGGCAGATCGTTCCATTTGATGCCGAGTCGCGCGATAGCTCCAGCGGAGGCCTGATTATGCGTGTTCTTATTATCGGCTCCCTCGCCGGCGAGCTAGGGCAAGCCGGGCGGATCGCGATGGCGCGCGGCGCGAAGCTGGACCAATCCGATAATATCATCGCAGCTTTGGTCCGGTTGCGGGGGGATGCACGGATCGATCTGGTGTTGTGCGATCTCGCACACGATATAGGGGCGTTGGTGCGGGCGCTGGCCGACGAGCGAATGGCGGTGCCGGTGGTGGCTTGTGGCACCGGTGACGACCCTGAGGCGGCGGTGCGTGCAATCCGGGACGGCGCGCGCGAATTCCTGCCATTGCCGCCCGATCCAGAGTTGATCGCGGCAATCCTGGAGGCGGCCTCCGGGGACAGTCATGCGCTGGTGGTACGTGATCCGGCGATGGCGGCGACGGTACGGCGGGCCGAGCAGGTCGCCGCATCCGAAGCTTCGGTCTTGATTCACGGAGAGTCGGGCACCGGCAAGGAAGTGGTGGCGCGGCACATCCACCGTCGTTCGCGCCGTGCCGGAGGGGCGTTCGTGGCGTTGAACTGTGCGGCCATTCCGGAAAACTTGCTGGAGTCAGAGTTGTTCGGCCATGAGAAGGGGGCTTTCAGTGGGGCAGTGGCACGTCGGATTGGGAAATTCGAGTCTGCCGATGGTGGCACGATATTGCTGGATGAAATCAGCGAGATGGATGTTCGGTTGCAGGCGAAGCTGCTCCGGGCCTTGCAAGAGCGCGAAATCGATCGATTGGGTGGTGCCCTGCCGGTTCGGGTGAATGTACGCATCCTGGCAACGACGAACCGGGATCTGTTGGCCGAGGTAGCGAATGGACGGTTTCGCGAGGATCTGTTTTTCCGCCTGAACGTCGTGTCCCTCCGAGTTCCGCCGCTGCGGGAACGCCCGGGTGATATAGCGGCCTTGGCGGAGCATTTTGCCCGCCGATATGCCGATGTGAATGGCATGGCCTATCGCCCGTTATCGAGGCCTGCGCTGACGCGTCTGCTTGCTCATGGCTGGCGGGGAAACGTGCGTGAATTGGAGAACATACTCCATCGCGCCGTTCTGTTGGCTCGAGGGGAAGAAATTGGGGCCGATGCGATCGAACTTGGTGCTGATAGCGGGCAAACGGGAGTTCGGCGGGCTGACATTGGCGGCGCTGCGAACGGCGGGGATGGTGTTGCTGGCCTGGTCGGGCGGCGAATGGAGGAGGTGGAGCGGGACCTTATTCTGCATACCCTGGGCCATACGTTAGGCAACCGGACACATGCGGCAGTGCTACTTGGTATTTCCATCCGCGCGCTGCGGAACAAGCTACGGGATTACGCGACGCAGGGGGTGGCGGTTCCCCCGCCAGCCGGTGGTGTAGGCCCAGCCGGCGTGGCGGCCTGATCGCGCATGGCGGAGGTGGGCGTGGTTGTTCCCGGACAGGGTTCATGGGCGGGGCTGGCGCAACGGCTTCGTTCGATGGCGCCGGGGACGGATGTCGGGTTGGCGCTCGGGGTGATTGCGTTGCTTTCGGTGTTGGTGCTGCCGCTGCCGACATTGCTGCTGGATCTTGGGCTTGCGCTTTCGGTAACGGCATCGGTGCTGGTCTTGATGGTGGCGCTATTTCTGCAGCGTCCGCTCGATTTCACCAGTTTTCCGACATTGCTGCTGCTGACGACGTTGCTGCGGCTGTCGCTGAATGTGGCCACGACCCGATTGATCCTGTCGCACGGCAATGAGGGGCCGGCCGCCGCCGGGCATGTGGTGGCAGCGTTCGGTGGATTCCTGATGGGTGGGGACGTGTTGATCGGGGTCATCCTGTTCTCCATCCTGCTGGTGGTGAATTTCATGGTTATCACCAAGGGTTCCGGCCGGATTGCCGAGGTGGCGGCACGCTTCAGCCTGGATGCGATGCCGGGCAAGCAGATGGCGATCGACGCGGACATGTCCTCAGGCATGATCGATGAGACCACGGCTCGGCGCCGGCGGAAGGAGCTGGAGGAGGAGAGCGGCTTCTATGGCGCGATGGACGGGGCAGCGAAATTTGTTCGTGGCGATGCAATCGCGGGACTGATCATCACGGTGATCAATATCTTCGGCGGACTGGCCATCGGGCTGCTGCGGCACAGCATGCCGTTTGCCGAGGCTGCCGCGACCTTCACCACTCTGACCGTGGGTGACGGGTTGGTCTCGCAGATCCCCGCTCTGTTGGTGTCCACCGCCGCCGGGATCGTGGTGACCAAGGGCGGAATGGAGGGCACGGCGGACGCGGCGCTGGTACGTCAGCTTGGAAGCAGTTCGAAGCCGCTCGCGATGGCCGCCGGGGCGGCGGGAGTACTGGCGCTGATGCCGGGTTTGCCGACGTTGCCGTTCCTGGCATTGTCGGGGTTGACCGGCGGTGCGGCGTGGCTGAGGCACCGCAATCCGGTCCAGGTCCCTGCCGATCCCGCGCAGACGTTGGCCACCGCTCCGGCGGAGGCCCCGATCGGTGACAGTTTGCGTGTCGATGCGATCCGATTGGAGCTTGGCTATGGCCTGCTGGCCCTCGCGGGAGGCGATGCACCGCGATTGACCGAACAGGTGAAGGGCCTTCGCCGGTCTATCGCGTCCGAGATGGGCTTCGTGCTGCCGCCCGTTCGCATTCAGGACAACATGGAGCTACCGCCCGACGGCTACTCGATCCGGGTCAAGGAACTTGAGGCCGCGCGGGGGGAGTTGCGGCCGGGCAAGCTGCTGGCCATGGATCCTGGTGGTGCTGGAGGGGGCGTTGGGGGTTTGGCGGGGGAAGCGACGACAGAACCAGCGTTCGGACTGCCGGCGCTGTGGATCGATCCGTCGGTGCGGGAAGAGGCATTGTTTCGCGGTTGCACCGTGGTCGATCCGCCGAGCGTGCTGACGACTCACCTGACCGAGATCGTGCGCGAGACGATGGCGGAACTGCTGTCCTATGCCGAGACCCAGAAGCTGATGGAGGAACTGCCGCGCGAGCACCAGAAGCTGATTGCTGACCTGATCCCCGGTCAGATCGCGGTGGGCGGGGTCCAACGGGTGCTGCAGGGTCTGTTGTCCGAAAGGGTTTCCATCCGGGATCTGTCGACCGTGTTGGAGGGTATCCAGGAAGCCTGTGCCAGCGGGGCCCGGGCAATTCCAATGATTGTGTCCCATGTGCGGGCGCGTCTGGCGCGCCAGATCAGCGCCGCTCACACGGGCCCCGCTGGCTATATTCCGCTGATTGCGCTTTCAGGAGAATGGGAGGCGGCGTTCGCGGATGCATTGACCGGCCCGCCTGAGGATCGGCAACTGGCGATGGCACCAAGCCGGTTGCAGGAATTTATGCAGCGGCTGCGCGCCGCGTTTGATGCGGCGTCGTCGTCGGGTGAGGCGCCGGTGCTGCTGACCAGCGGCGGCATCCGTGGGCATGTGCACGCCATCGTCGAGCGCATTCGTCCGGGAACGCCGGTTCTGGCGCAGGCGGAAATCTTTCATCGCGCACGCATCCGCACGATCGGCGGCATCTGATGCGGCTGAAACTGTATCGCGCGAGCGGAGTTTCGGAAGCCATGGCTCAGGTGCGGGCGGATCTTGGCGCGGAGGCACTGATCCTGGCGACGCGGCGCGTCGGTGATGGCGTCGAGGTAACGGCGGCCCTGGAGCCGGAGGAGGATGTCCCGGCTTTGCCAGGGGTATCGTTCCCGTTGGAGGCAGTTCCCCGTTTACCTGCGGGGTCACCACGATTGGCGGCGCTGCGATTCCATGGTGTCCCGGAAGCGTTGGTGACGCCATTGATGCGCGGAGAGCTTGCTTCTGCCGTTCAGCGGGTTGTGGAGTTTGGCGCACTGGATCTGAATGCGGGTTCCCGCCCGCTGTTGGTCGTCGGACCGCCCGGTGCGGGAAAGACCTTGAGCGTCGCGCGGTTGGCGACCCGGCTGGTGATGTCTGACGCGACGCCGATGGTGATTACCGCCGATGGACGCCGGGCGGGAGCGACGGAACAGCTTGCCGCGTTCACCCGCCTGCTGGGGCTGAACCTGATCGTTGCCAGCCATCCTGTCACATTGGGCCGGGCATTGGCGCGGCGCCCATCCGGGGCGCCTGTGCTGATCGATGCACCGGGAACGGACCCGTTCGACTCCACCCAGCGCGAAGAGATCGCGGCGTTGGCGGCGACCGCGCAGGCGGTCGTGGCGCTTGTGCTGCCGGCCGGGATGGACCCAGCGGAAGCGGCTGATCTTGCTCATGCGTTCGCCGAGGCCGGCGCGTCGCTGCTGATCGTCACACGGCTGGACATCACGCGCCGGCTGGGCGGGCTACTGGCTGCTGGAGGCAGCGGCCGTTTGGCGTTGGCCGAGGCGGGGATTGGCCCAGGGGCAGCGGACGGTATGGTAGCGCTGACCCCGGCTTTGTTGTCCGCCCGCTTGATGCAAACCACGCCGTCATCACTGGAGCGCCTGCAATGACCGAGGCCCTGTCGCCGGTTGCCATGCCGTTCACCCCGTCAGCGCTGAACGATGCTCGAGCGAAGAGGCCAGCCATGGGTCATATCGTTGCGGTAGCGTCAGGAAAAGGAGGGGTTGGCAAGACCTGGTTCGCCATCACTCTGGCGCACGCCTTGGCGCGGCGGGGGAAGCGGGTGTTGCTGTTCGACGGGGATCTGGGATTGGCGAATGTCGATATTCAGCTCGGCCTGATGCCGGAGCAGGATCTGGGCAGTTTCATTGCCGGGCGAACCAGCTTCGAGGGTGCAGCGCAGCGTTATGGCGAGGGTGGGTTCGATATCCTGGTCGGGCGGTCCGGTTCGGGCGCGTTGTCGGCACTTCCGCCGCCGGTTCTGGAACGTGTGTTGCAGGGGCTGCGGAGCGCGGGGGAAGTCCGGGATGTGATCTTGCTCGATCTGGGCGCTGGGCTGGACCGTTCCGTACGGCGGATGGCGGCTTATGCCGACACCCTGTTGGTGATGGCGACCGGGGAACCGACGAGCCTCACGGATGCCTATGCCGTCCTGAAATTGCATGCCGCCGATCGGCCCGATGGGATCAGCCAGGTGGTTGTGAACCAGGCGGCCACGCGCGCGGACGGGGAACGTACCTATGCCACCCTGTCGCGGGCGTGCTCGAGTTTTCTGGGGCGTAAACCGCCGCTGCTCGGCATTATCCGCCGTGACGAGCGGGTACGTGATGCGATCCGGCGGCAGACTCCGTTGCTGACGCGTCATCCCGGGTGCTCAGCGGCGCAGGATGTGGAAGCGGCAGCAAATTGCTTGCTCGATTAAAAATGGCCTGCCGGCGCTTGCCGGCGGGCACGCTGCCTGATAGCGAGAAGCTCGATGCGACATTTTAAGATCCTTCTGGCTTTTGCACTTTTGGTATCCGGTGGCCCGGGCTTTGCTGCCACGGCACGCACAGCAACTCCGGAAATTTGTGATGCGGCACCAGAGTTCTCGGTGCCCGACAAAAAGCTGGGATATCTGGCGGAGGCCGTGGCCGGACATGGGCCGATCGATGTGCTTGCGGTTGGTTCCGGCACCACGGTCGGTCAGGATGGTGGCGGCGGGAAGGCGTTTCCCCACCGGATGGTGGCGGCGTTGCGTACGGCATTGCCCGGTAGGGAAATTCACCTGACGCTGCGGGGAGCACGCGGGATCACCGCGGCGGAGATGTTGAAGCTGATAGACGCCGAACTCGCCAGTCAACGCTTCGCGTTGGTGCTCTGGCAGACCGGAACCGTGGATGCGATGCGTGGCATCCCGCCCGATGAACTACGCCAGACATTGGAAGCCGGCATCGCGAGTGTGCGCTCAAAGGGGGCGGATTTGATCCTGATCGACGCGCAATATGCGAAGGCCATGGAGGCCAAAGTCAACGAAGCGCCTTATCTACAGGTGCTGCGCGAGGCGGCGGATACGCCGGGGGTTCTGTTGTTCCGGCGGTACGACCTGATGCGTAGCTGGGCGGCGGAGGGCCGCAATAATCTGGAGAATGTCCGCAAGGCTGACCGGGAACAAGCGGTGGACGCCCTGCATGATTGCATCGCGGATGTGTTGGTACGCTTCGTGAGCCACGGCGCGGGGATACCGATCCGCTGATTCGGGCGAACGCCGGCGTTATGGGCGAGACGGTTCGCGAGACCTGTAAGGTGTGCCCTCTAGGCGGCCTCTGCCAGCACAAGCCGGCGACGGGGCACGGTATGTAGTGGCAAGGCAGCATAGACGTCTTTCACGGCTTCGGTGATCGTTACCCCGGCAAAGCCGGTCAGCAGACGCCTGCCGGTTCTTTCCAACAGTGGCGCGCTGCGTAACACAAGCCTGAGATTGCTCGGCGGCAAGTAAAGTGCGGTGTCTCGCCGCTCCACCCGGAACAGCGAGGCTGCCAGCAGTTTGCCGATCTGTCCGGCGGAATAGGGCTGCCCGTGGCCGAAGGGGGTGGTTTCCAGGTGCGCCCACATGCCGCGTCGGTTGGGCGCGATGATCAACAGCCGGCCGTCGTCTTTCAACACCCGCCACACCTCCCGCAGCATTCCACGCGCATTGTCTGCTGCTTCCAGACCATGCACGAGGATCACCCGGTCGAAACACAGATCGGGGAACGGCAGGGCGTCTTCCTCGGCGGTGCAGGACAGGTTGGGTGCGCCAGCCGGCCAGCGGGCCACACCGATTTGGGCGGGGGTGAGGGCAACGCAGCGATTGGCCTGCTCGCGCCAGAGCCGCAGGTAGGGTGCGGCGTAGCCGATACCCAACACGGTCTGTCCCGTCAGGTTCGGCCAGAGTTCGGCCAGGCGCTCGCGCAGCAGGCGCGCCGCCACGCCGCCGCGGGCGGTGGCGTAGAATTCGCTCGCTTCATGTGTGTCCGCGGACATGCCAGACTGTATAGCACATCCGTCGGTCTTTGACGGTCCATCCCGATGACAGGTTGCAGAACATGACTCTTAATGTCTCCGCCATTCCACTGTTCAAGGACAATTATGCGTGGCTGCTGCGCGACGGCGCGACAGGGACCACGGCTGTCGTGGATCCAGCCGATGCGGGGCCGGTCGAGGCCGCGATCATGGCCGCCGGAGGTCGGTTGGATCTGATTTTGCTCACTCATCACCACGCTGATCATGTGGGCGGCACCGATGAAATACGGGCCCGCTTCGGCTGCCCGGTCGTGGGTGCAGCCGCCGATGCCCACAGACTGCCGAAGTTGGATCGCGCGGTGAAGGAGGGAGATACCGTTGCCATCGGCGATGCGGTTGGCCGGGTTATCGAGACGCCAGGGCATACGATGGGCCATATCGCGTTCTATTATCCGGACGGTCACGCACTGTTTTGTGGCGATACGCTATTCAGCCTTGGGTGTGGCCGGTTGCTCGAAGGTAGACCTGCCGACATGTTCGCGAGCCTGCAGAAATTCGCTGCCCTGCCTTCGGACACTCAGGTCTATTGCGGGCATGAGTATACGGAGGCCAACGCCCGCTTCGCGATCACCGTGGAGCCGGACAACGCGGCTCTAAAGATGCGCATGGCGGAGATCCTGGCGTTACGGGCGGCCGGCAGATCCACCATTCCCTCGCCGCTCGGGGAGGAAATGGCAGCCAATCCGTTCATGCGCGCGCCGGATGCCGTGGCGCTGGGCAGGATCCGTGCGGCGAAGGATAGCTTTTAGCGGCTATTGTGATGTGGTCGGTCCACTCCGTCAGGGGGGGGGGCGCATCCGAGCCGGCCAGTGTCAGGCCTTGGGCGGGATCATGCGCAGGAGCACGCCGTCGCGGAGGACAAAATGGTGCAGAAGCGCGGCGGCAGCATGCGCGCCCACTGTGATCAGGATCAGGTTGGCACCAATCTCGTGGAGATCCCCGATGATTTCCCGCAGGGGCGGATAGCCCGGCAGGCTGAACCATCCGAAAATGCTATCGCCGCGTACCCAGGCAAAGGTCATTCCGAGCATCACCTCACCGCATACAAGCACGTAAAGGGCATGGTGGATGGCGCGCGCGGCAGTCTGCATCACGCCCTGGCCGGCCGGGGGCAACACCCGGCCGTTACCGATACGCCAGACAATCCGTCCAACCATCACGGCGGCCAGCGCCAGGCCCAGCATGATATGCAGAGACCGTGCGTCGACGCGGAGCGGGCCTCGGGGGAAAAGGTCGATGATTTGCGCGATGCCCCATATCAGCGTGATTAGGATCACCACGGCCCAATGCAGCATGATCGTGGTCCGGTCATAGTGCAGCGCTGTGGTAGCAGACGAGCTCATAGGTCTTCCTTTGGCTGGGTCGAGGGCCGGGTGCAGGCTAGATAGGCATCGACAAGCGGCTTTATCCGAGTGCGTCTAGCACGATCCCCTCGGTAAGTATCTGCGGCAACATTTTCGGTGTGCCGCCCTTGGCGGGGAAAAATATATATAACGGAACGCCATCTCGACCGTGGCTGCGCAGGAATGCAGTGATCGCCGGGTCCTGTCGTGTCCAGTCACCCTTGAGGTATATGACACCTCGGTCGGTGAAAGCCTTGCGGATATGGGTGGAACTGAGCGCCACGCGTTCGTTGAGCAGGCAGGTGACGCACCAGGCGGCCGTCATGTTGACAAAGACCGGTCGGCCCTCCGCCCGCAATGCCATGAGACGTTCGGGGGTGAAGACTTCCGCACCGGTCTCGGGGAGCGGGGAAGCCGACAAGGGTGCGGTGGTGATGCCGGCCAGCAACGCACCGGCGGCGAGTAAGGCCGCGATGGCGGCCGCACGGGCGAAGCGGCGAGGCTTTAGCGCCTCCAGCGTTTGCGACAGGCCCAGGCCCCAGGCGGCGAAGGCGACCAGAACAATGCCGGACGCAGTTGCCAGCACGCCTTGCGGGCCGGCTTCCTGGGCGATGACCCATACCAGCCAGACGCTGGCGGCATACATCGGGAATGCGAGTAGCTGGCGGAAGGTCTCCATCCAGCGGCCTGGCTTTGGCGCTGCGCGGGCCAGCGACGGCCATGTGGCGAGCAACAGGTAAGGCGAGGCGAGGCCTGCCCCCATGGCCAGGAAAACCAGGAGGGTGACGGATGGGGGAGCAGCGAGCGCGCCGGCGATGGCGGCTCCCATGAACGGGGCCGTGCAAGGCGTTGCTACCAGCACCGCGAGCAGGCCGGTGAAGAAACTGCCGGCATGTCCGCCGCGCATCGCCAGGCCCTGCCCCGTGCCGGCTAGGTTGCCGCCGATTTGGAACACGCCGGACAGGTTCAACCCGACCGCGAACAGCAGCCACGCCATGCCTGCGACGAAGGCAGGCGACTGAAACTGAAAGCCCCAGCCCGCCGCCGAACCGGCCGCGCGCGCCGCCAGCAGTACCAGTCCGAGCGATACGAATGCCACCAGCACGCCGGCGGTATAGGAAAGGCTGTGGGCC
>CAINEA010000440.1 GCA_903847525.1 uncultured Acetobacteraceae bacterium
ATCATCGGCGCCGGCGACGGCGGCGTGCTGCGCCGTGTGCTGCAGCATCACGGGGTGAAGCGCGCAGTGATGGTGGAGATCGATGGTGAGGTGATCCGCCTGTCCAAGGAGTTCCTGCCTTCCATTGCTGGCGATGCCTGGAACGATCCCCGCGCCGAAATCATCGTCGGCGACGGCATTGACTACGTGAAGCGCGCTGGGGATGGGACCTTCGATGCCATCATCGTCGACAGCACCGATCCGATCGGCGTTGGCGAGGTTCTGTTCACCGACGAGTTCTATGCCAACTGCGCCCGTATCCTTTCCGCGCGCGGACTGGTGGTGAACCAGTGCGGCGTGCCGGCGATGCAGGCCGACGAACTGCGTGATACGTCGCTGCGTCGTGCCAAATTCTTCCCGCACGTCAGTGCCTACGTCGCCGCTGTGCCCACCTATGTCGGTGGTTTCATGACCCTTGGCTGGTCGGCGAAGGACGCCACGCTGACCCAGGTGCCGACGGCTGAAATCCGTCGCCGCGCCGAGGCGGCCGGCATTCTAGGCACGACGCGGTACTGGACTCCCGAGATCCACACCGGTGCCTTCAATCTCCCCCCTTATATCAGTTCCTGCCTGCCGACGGCCTGACTCCGGGAAAGCTGGGGTGGCGATTCGGTCCAGCCCTGATGGCGGTAAGCGCGGTTGCGCTATGCGGGCACGGTGCCGGCACGGGGCAGGATCGGCAGGATCAGGTCGAGGCCAACAAGTCCTTCGAACATCGCGGCGGCGCCGAGCGCCCGTCCTTCCTGGCGGGGTGGGGCGACGATCTGAAGCCCGACCGGCCGTCCGGTGGCGTCGAACCCGCAAGGTACCGCGACAGCCGGGCAGGAGGTCAGCGTGATTGCGGCGTTCAGGGTGGACGCGGCCATGTAATTGTCCAGCTTCCTGCCATCTACCATGGGGGGAAAGCGCAGATTGACGTCGAATGCCGGTGTATGCGCGCCGGGAGTAATGAAAATATCGTAGGTCTCGAACATCGCCGCCACACGACGATAGAACGCCGCGCGTTCGCGTTCCGCCCACGCCAGGCGGCTCGGTGTCTGCTGCAGGCCGCGCTCGGTGTTCCAGATGATGTCCGGCTTGATAAGGTCGCGATGGGTGGCAAGTTGCAGTTCCCGGTCGACGACGAAATGCTGCGAGCGCAGAACCATGAAGGCTTCCTCGATATCGCCCAGTTCCGGGGCGAACCCCTCCACGATGGTGCCTATCTCTTCGAACTTCCGGACCGCTCGTGCGCAGATCTCCCGGGTCTCCCGGTCCACCACCAGCTTGCCGCCGAAATCGGCGGTGAACGCCACCCGGCGCGGCGCCCTGGCGTCGGTCACCGATTGGGAAAACGAGATGGCGGGCGCGTCGAATGTCAGCGGATCTTGGGGACACCAACCGGACATCGTATCGAGGAATAGCGCGACGTCGCCGACACTGCGTGCCATCGGGCCGTGCACGGAAAGCGGCGAGAACAAATTGTTCGCCGTCCCGCGTGTGACCCGGCCAGGCGACGGGCGGATACCGACCACGGAACAATAGGTGCCGGGGCGCCGGAGCGATCCGCCATGGTCGGTGCCGTGCGCCAGCCAGGCCTCCCCGGTGGCGACCGAGACAGCCCCGCCGCCGGTGGAGCCGCCGCAGGTCAGTGAGGTATTCCAGGGATTGCGCGTGCGGCCGAAAACCTCGTTGAACGTCGAGCCGCCAGCACCGAATTCCGGCGTGTTGGATTTGCCGATGACAATGCCGCCACGTCGCTCGATCCGCTCGACGATCGGGTGCGAACGGGTTGGCACATGATCGCGAAAAATCGGTGAGCCATAGGTCGTGCGCACCCCGGCCACGTCCGTTAGGTCCTTGATGGAGACGGGCAGGCCGGCCAGCCAGCCTGGCTCCTGGCGGCCTTCCCGCCGTTCCCCACGCATCAGTGCCTCGGCATGCTCGCGCGCCCGGTCCAGGCACAGCGTCGGCAGTGCGTTGACCGCCGGTTCGACCTCGGCGATTCGCGCCGCCGCGGCCTCCACCAGGTCGAGCGGCGATACATCGCCGCGTTCCAGCATGGCCACAGCCGATCGCGCACTCAGGCCGATCAGGTCCTTCGGCATGGTCTTGCGTTCCTTCGCACATTGCAGCTGCGTCCAGGTGGCATCTGGCCCCCGCATGCGATCACGCGCAACATAGAGAACTTCCTTTCGGCGGGGTATGATGAACACGCAGCGATTGCAGACAGCGGGGAAATGCTCCGTAGTGTTGGCTTCCATAGGACTATTGGCGGCTTGCACCCTCGGGCCCGATTTTGCCTCCCCTGAAACCACCACACCGACCACCTGGTTTACCGAGCGCCCACAGCCGCTCGCGACCCCCAGCCGGGCGATTTCCGACCCGATCGACTTGGTCTGGTGGAAGATGTTCGATGACCCCCAACTGAGCCTGTTGGTCGAACGCGTGGCCAGTTCGAACCTTGATGTCCGGCTTGCGGCAATCCGGATCGACCAATCGCGGGCCGAGCGGGGCATCGTCGCCTCCGCCCAGTTTCCGACAATCAACGGCAACGCCAGCTATGTGCGCCAGCAGGCGTCCAATCGCGGTGTATTCACGAAGCTCGGCAAGAACGCCGTCGGCGCGACCGCGGCGAACGGCACTCCGGGCGGCGCCGGTGCGATTACCGGCGTGCAGATTGAACCGTTCGATGCCTATCAGTACGGGCTCGATGCCTCATGGGAGCTCGATCTGTGGGGGCGGGTCCGTCGGGCGGTGGAATCGTCCGACGCCTCGGTCGTGGCTAGCGAGGAAGCGATGCGCGGGGCGCTGTTGTCCAGGCTGGCGGAAGTGGCGCGGGACTATATCGAACTGCGCGGCGCGCAACTTCGCTTGCAGATCGCGCGGGACAATCTGAAGACCGCGAAGCAGAGCCAGGACATCGTCGCACAACGCGCCGCCGGCGGGCTGACCACCGATCTGGACGTGGCGAATGCCGCGGCCCAGGTGAGTACTGTCGCGGCCGAAATCCCCCGCATCGAGCAGGAGGAAGCGCATCTGATGAATGCACTGGGCCTGCTGCTGGGGGAGCCGCCGCAGGCGCTGCGTTCTGAACTGGCCACACCTAAACCTATCCCGCCCGTGCCGCCGAAGGTGCCGGTTGGGTTTCCGTCAGAACTCGCCAGGCGGCGTCCTGACATTCGTCAGGCCGACGCCAACCTGCATTCCGCCACCGCCGATATCGGCGTGGCCGAAGCAAATTTCTACCCGAGCCTGACCCTGAACGGCAGCGTGGGCATTCAGTCGCTGAAGGTGCAAAGCCTCTGGAACTGGAATGCAGAACAGTATGCGCTCGGGCCGACGCTGAACATGCCCATCTTCGAGGGCGGGCGGCTGAAGGCCCAGTTAGAGCTGCGCAAGGCGCAGCAGCGTGAGGCGGCGGTAAAGTATCAGCAGACGGTCTTGACGGCCTGGACCGAGGTGGACGATGCGCTTACGGCCTACGAGGCCGAGCAGCGCCGGCGGGAACAGCTGATCGAAGCGGTTAAATACAACCGCCGCGCCCTGGCACTGGCGCAAAGTCGCTACAAGGAAGGCGTGTCGGATTTCATCGAAGTGCTGGATGCTCAGCGGAGCCAACTAGCGACCGAACAACTGCTCGCGATCAGCACCGCGAACGTGTCGGGCAATCTTGTGGCTCTCTACAAGGCACTCGGCGGCGGCTGGGAGACGGATTTCCCGGTTGCGGGGAACTGACCCATTACGATCAGGTATGGGACTTCACGCCCAACCCTGGGACGGTCTCGGCCATGTACAGACCGGAGGCAACGGGAACAGGCGTTCGGGGACATAGGTGACACTTTTAAGCGATAGCAACGACCGGGAATGGACCGTGTCCGGGCGTGCTGGAAAAGTCACCTATGGGCCTTCGACCGGAGTTTGTGACGGCGGCAATGGCATCGGACGATTCAACAATCAGGCTAAAATTAAGTTGCCCCACGAATGCAGCGTTCACTACGGCTGCGGGTAGGAACGCTTATTCACGGCTTCTTTAAACTACATTTGTAATACCAGAGTGCCCTAGACATTGACCGTCGCCCAGTCGCGCGTGCCGATCGAGCGAATGCGGTCGGGATCATCGACCAGCCAGTTCCA
>CAINEA010000441.1 GCA_903847525.1 uncultured Acetobacteraceae bacterium
GGCGGACAGACGGATCGCGGAATTATCTCCTAGAGCCGTATCGCCGCTGAAAGAAGCGGCGATACGGCAATCGGGCCCATTTCCTGGCCTGTCTCCGCGGTCTTGATCAGCGGCGCGCACCGCCAGGCGGCTAGCCTACTTGCGCGATGGCCGTAGCCGCTGGAACCGCATGGACAGGACGCCGCGGACCTGCCCGATCAGGTGAAGGATCTCGTCGGCCAGCGGATGCGCCACCAGGAAGACCGCGATCAGCCAGAAGATGCCCGTGGCCAGCGCGGCCAGGATGATCGGCTGCCACAGATGATTTACCGCTGGTGGCAGGTAGATCAGGATCAGAATTGAGCCTGCGGCGCTGGCGGCCGTTGTCAGCAGGCTTTTCCAAAGGGCGGTGAACAATTCCAGCGGCCGCGTTCCGATGATTCGATTAATAGCGAATTGGGAAGGCACAAGCTCGATCAACGCGTTCAGGATGGTGCCGGCGGCAACCGCGACCAGGCCGTACTGGGCCGAGACAAAGAAAACCCCCAGCTTCAGCGGCATGATGACGAGTTGAACACCCATGCGCTGACGCATTGCCCCGGTCGCCTGGAAGATGCTGGGATGCAGGATGGTCAGGCAGGAGACCATCCCCGCGGCGGCAATCAGCCGGGCCGGTTCAACCGCAACGTCCCATTGATCGCCGAACAGGATACGGATCAATGGGAAGGCCATCAGGCCGAGGAATGCGAAAGCCGGCCAGGCGATAGCGGTGAGCAGGCTCAGGCCGCCCAGATAGGCGGTTCCCAGCGCCTCGCCGGTCCGGCGTTTCAGGGCAAAGACCGACAAGGCAACCGGCAGGATACCCGACAGCAGGCTTTGATTGATCATGGACACCAGGCCGTTGGCGCGGCTGAACTGGCCGACGGCGGTCATGCCCATGCTGCGGCCGATGAACAGGTCCGAAGACCGCAGGACGGCTTCCTGACAGATGTTGCTGATGGTGGAATAGACCCCGAAGGCAGCGATCTGCCGCCAGACCTTGAGCGACGGGCGATAGGAATACTGCCGGGGGCGATGGTGGAAGGCGACCAGGGTCGTGCCGACATTATTGGCGACCGTGGCCCAGGCCAGGCTCATATAGCCGAACCCGAGCAAGGCCAGCGTGACGCCGGTGACGGCGTGGCATACGGCGCCGGCAACCGTCATCTTATACAGCGTATGAAACTGCATCTGCCGGCGCAGCCAGACCATGACGATCGAGTTGAAGGGAATCACCACGAAGCTGAGGGCGCTGATCCGCATGACCTGGGTGATGCCGGGTTCGTGATAGAATTCGCCGGCCCAGCCGCTGCCCAGCAGGATGGCCGCCATCAGCAAGAGCATCGTGATCGCGCTGACACCCAGCGCCGTGCGGAATTTTTCGTCGGTAAGATCGGGTTCCTGAATCAGGAAGGTGGCAACCCCGAAATCGCGAAACTGGGCCATCAAGAGGGTGAGCGCGACACCAATCGAGAAAAGTCCGGTTTCCGCCGGCGTCAGGATCCGCGCGAGCACCATCGTGGATCCGATGCCCAGGATCAGCGCCGAGTAGCGTTCCAGGAATGACAAGGTTAACGCTTTGGTGGTGCTGTTCATTCAATCGCCACGATAATCGGTGTGCCTAAATGCCGCAGTAAGATTAAGAAAGCTCATCGGCGATGCTGAAGGTCCGTACCCGACTATGGCCTTGGGCGGGGTTCAATCATCCAACCCCGCCATGGCCCGCCACTCGGCTTCGGTGACCGTGCGCACCCCCAGTTCGGCGGCGCGTTTGGCCTTGGAGCCGGCGTCGGCGCCGAGGACCACGAGGTCAGTCTTCTTGGAGACGCTATCGGTGACCTTGGCGCCCAGCGCCTCCGCCCGGGCCTTGGCTTCCGGCCGGGTCATGGTTTCCAGGCTGCCGGTGAACACCACCACCTTGCCGGCGATCTCGCTGTTATCAGCGGTTTCCGGCGCGGCTTCGTCCTCGATCGTCAGCAAGCCTGTGAGTTCGTCCAGCGTGGCGCGATTGCGCGGTTCCATGAAGAACTCGGCCAGTTCCTCGGCGATCGCCGGGCCGATGCCGATGATGCTGCCGAGCGTGCTGCGCTCTTCCGAGCCGATGGTGGTGGCGGCGAGCATCTGGGCGCGCCAGTTGGAGAAGCTGCCGTAATGCCGTGCCAGCAGCTTGGCGTTGGCCTCGCCGATGCGGCGGATGCCCAGCGCGTAGATGAAGCGGCCCAGCGGGATGCGGCGGCGGAGCTCGATCGCACGGACCAGGTTCTGCGCCGACAGCGCGCCCCAGCCTTCGAGCCCGGCGATCTCGGCTTCCCGCGCGGGCAGGCGGAAGATGTCGGACGGGGAATGCAGCCAGCCGAGCGCGAAGAACTCGCGGATGGATTTGTCGCCGAGCCCGTCGATATCGAAGGCCAGGCGGGAGACGAAATGGATGAGACGTTCGACCAGCTGGTCCGGACAGGTGAGCCCGCCGGTGCAACGGCGCACCACCTCGCCGGGCGGGCGGATGGCCAGGCTGCCGCAGGTGGGGCAATGGGTGGGCGGCTGCCACGGTTCCGCCCCGGCCGGGCGGCGTTCCAGGATAACCGCGACGATCTGCGGGATCACGTCGCCGGCCCGCTGCAGCTGCACCGTATCGCCGACGCGGATGTCCTTGCGCGCGATCTCGTCCTCGTTATGCAGCGTGGCGCGGGAGACCAGCACGCCACCGACATTCACCGGCTCCAGTTCCGCGACCGGCGTCAGCGCGCCGGTGCGGCCGACCTGGATGCGGATTTCCCGCAGCGTGGTGGTGGCCTGTTCGGCGGGGAACTTCCAGGCGACCGCCCAGCGCGGCGCCCTGCCGACGAAGCCGAGCCGGCGTTGAAAGGAAAGAGAATCGATCTTGTAGACGACGCCGTCGATATCGTAGCCGAGCCCGGCGCGGGCCAGGCCGATCTCGGCCTGGAAAGTCTCGGCTTCCGGCACGCCGGCCAGCACGCGCGACAGCGGGTTCACCGCAAAGCCCCAGCTCCGCAGGCGATCCAGATAGCCGGCATGGGTGTCGGCCGGTAGTTCGCTCGCCTCGCCCATGGCGTAGGCGAACAGCGACAGCGGCCGCCGGGCCGTGATCGTGGGGTCGAGCTGGCGCAGGCTGCCGGCGGCGGCGTTGCGCGGA
>CAINEA010000442.1 GCA_903847525.1 uncultured Acetobacteraceae bacterium
CCGCCAATGCCACCTTTGCCTTGAAATCAACGCCGTGCTTTTTCCGAACATTCATCATCCGTAATCCCCGGCCTTCAGGCCGTTTTAGGGTCCGGAGTCTCTCTTAACCACCTGTCCAGGATTTGGGGTCCACCTCAATTGAAGGGGCGGCAATTGTGCTTATGACATTTTTAGAAAATTGAAGATGGAGATACGGCACCTACGTTACGTGATTGCTGCGGCGGATCACGGAAGCTTTCGAAGGGCGGCCGCTGCTTTGAGCATTCAGGAGTCGGCGATCAGCCGCCGAATCCGCGAACTGGAGGAGCGACTCGGGACTGCATTTTTCATCCGCTCCCACAGCGGGGTTAAGCTCACGTATGCCGGGAAACAGTTCGTCCAACGCGGTCGAAAGGCTCTATCGGAAATCGGCCTCGCAAAGGCCGAGGCGACGGCGATCGGTCGTGGTGAAGATGGTCACGTCAGAATCGGAATATTCTCGTCACTGGCTTCGGGATTTCTCTCCGACCTGATCGAATCGTTTGGCGCCCGCCACGCCGCCGTCAAACTCACGTTCATCGACGGCAATCCCGCAGATCATGTGGCCGCCATCCGGAAGCACCAACTCGATGTCGCGTTCATAACCGGGGCGGCGGATTGGCCTGGCTGCGATGGCCTACAGCTCTGGACAGAACGCATCTACGTCGTACTGCCGTCTGGGCATCGACTTGGCGGCGACGGGGAAGTCGATTTCGCTGAACTTGCCGGCGAACCCTTCATCGTCAGTGAGAGCGCGCCAGGCGAGGAGATCCACGATTACCTTGTGAAGCGGCTGGCCGATCTTGGCCGCCACCCTGAAATCCACCAACAGGCCGTCGGCCGGGACAACCTGATGCGCCTCGTGGCGCTCGGCCGCGGTTTGACGGTCACGAGCGAAGCGACAACGGCCGCGCAATTTCCGGGCGTCATGTTCCGACCCATCGTCGGCGAACTCCTACCCTTTTGCGCGGTTTGGTCGCCGCAAAACGACAATCCGGCTTTGCATCGACTTCTTGAGATGGCGAGGTCCATGGCTGGTATCGGGAAATCGCAGGAGATCAGCGAGTTTCCCCGTGAACTAGCCGTCCCTGCTTTGCTTTCGCAAAACCCCGATCCGTCGCAATGAAACGCGCCACCATGGGAACGATCAGTCGAACCGGATCGGTCTGCGGTTGGCCGGACTCGCGGCCCAGGATCTCTGCGTAGGCGATAAGATCGCGATGCAGGCTGGCGGGCAGTTCGACAGTGACCTTCACGGGCTTGTCGTTGGCAATGGGAGAGAGTTTTAGCTTCGCCAATTCAGCCTCCATAGGGTTCGAGCACGAGATCGCGCGTAACGATGACGCGAACCGGAAATCCGGGCCGGACCGTCAATGTCGGCGCGATATTGAGCTGGCGGCTGACGATTTGCTGTCCGGTCTGGCTGATGCTGTTGGAAGCGCCTGAGCGCAGCGCCTGAACGAGACTGTTTTCGTTCTGGCTCGTTCCGGCCTCGGCGCCGACGCTCAGAATGGTCGACAGCGCGGCAGCTTTGAGGAGTTCGGCCCAATGGTAGTCGACGCCATCTTCAAGGCCTGCGTAGCCCTCGGCATCCGCGCCCGGTTGGCGCTCCAGGACGATCGAGCGACCGTTGGGGAACAGGAGCCGGTTCCAGACCAACAGCACGCGGCGCTGCCCGAAACCGACGCCATTGTCATACTGACCGATCACGCGCGTACCCTGCGGTACGAGAAGGATATGGCCCGTGGGGCTGTCATAGACATTCTCGGTGACCTGCGCGGTGATTTGGCCTGGAAGGTCGGATCGGATGCCGGTGATCAGCGCGGCTGGGATGACGGCGCCCGCCTGGAGCACGTTGGCCGAGGCAGGCGCCGCGACGCGATCGGTCGAGACTGTGCGCTTGTCTGGGGTCTGATTGAGGAAGGCGAGCTGACGGTCTTGCGCGGATGGCGTGGCAGGCTGGGGCGCGAGGCCCAGGCTCGCGAGGTCTGGCTGCGGTAGCGCCGGCATCGTGGCTGGCGCGGGCGCGCTGTTGGCGGGCCTGGTCTCGGTAGATGCGAACAGGTGCGCTGTTCTGGCCGACTCCAACTCCTGATGCCTGCGTTGCTCTTCCTGATCGATCCCCAGATTGGGCGCGCCGATGTTCGGGGTCGGCACCGGTTGGCCAGCGTTTTGTGCGTTGAGGATCGGGCGACCGAGATCGCCCGGCAGCGGCGGCCCCAGCTTCGGCACACCCGAATAGTCCTTTGGCAGACCCGCGAGCCCGTCTGGCGTCGTGCGGTTGTCGGTGGAATACAGCTCTTCGTGGGTCTTGCCGCCGTGACCGGCCTGGAGCGCATAGATGAGCGCGGCGCCGATGCCGGCACTGGCGACGAGGGCCAACCCAGCCAGCACTTTTCGCGAAATTCGCGTCACGCGGGGAGGTTCGGCACGCAGTCGCATTGGAGCGGTGGGTTCGCCAGTCAATGGCAGCGCGCCGTCGTCTGGCTCGGGCGTATTTTCCTTCGCGGGTCCGCTCTCGCTCATGACGCCGGCCTTCCGTCGGTGCGGGAGATCCGCACGCGCTTCTGGTTCTTGTCGGAACCGAAGCGCAGCTCGGCGGCGGCGAACAACCGGTCGACGATCATGTAGTTGCCGCGCACCCGGTAGTTCACGAGCTCGGACGTATCGCCTTCCGGACCGACGACGAAGATCGGCGGCATTTCACCTTGAGCAATGCCGCGCGGAAATTCGATGAAGACCTGTTTGCCGTCATCGAAAGCGCGGAGCGGCCGCCACGGGGCGCGATCACCGGTCACGTCGTAGCGAAAATTGACGCGCGCCAGATCAACGCCCGTGGCGACGGGCTGCGCCGCTTGCGCCTCGGCATTCTGCCGCCGCAGCGCGATGAGCTGATCCTGCGGATACTGCCATGATACCGAGGCCATGTAGGTCTTCTCGGTCGAGCGAAGCTCCAGGTGATAGGTCCGCGCATTGGTGTTGATGACGAGGTTGGTCATCAACTCGGGCCGCGTCGGCTTGACGAGGATGTGGACCTGCTGGGTCGCGCCCGCGCCGCTCTGGGTGTCGCCTATGATCCAGCGCACGGTGTCGCCGGCCGCTACGGGACCGGAGCCAACGAGTGTCTCTCCAGGCTGCAAGGCAATGTCGGTGATCTGACCGGGGGCGGCATACACTTGGTAGAGCGCGCCTTCGACGAACGGATAGATCTGGATGGCGTTGATGAAGCCATTCCTGACTGGCTGCATGCGCGCAGCCGCATTGGCCTGATTTACCCGCACGGTGGGATCGGCGGGTTCTGGCGCGGGTTTGCCGTCCTGACCGACTGGCTTCAATTGTCCAGGCAGCGGCAGCACCTTCGGCAGCTCAACCACTTTGACTGGCGCGGGTGGATCGGCAGCAAGGACGGCGGGAGCGGCTTCATCGTAGGTGATCTCCGGCGGCTTCATCGCCGTGGCGCAGCCGGTGAGCGCGGTGGCGCAGAGCAGTAAAGCCGTGAGTGAGGCGGTACGGAAAGGCGCACTTTCCAGATTTACGCGGGCGGCTCCGCGAACGACGGACGTCATTGTCCAAGCTCCTTCGACCAGTTGATGGCGTTGATGTAGATTCCGAGCGGGTTCTTCCTGAGCGCGTCGGCGGTCCGCGGTGTCTGGACGACGACGGTCACGATGGCGCTCCATCGCTCGGTGCTGGCGAGACTGCCGTCCTGATAGCGGCGCTCGATCCAAGCGATCCGGAAGGAGGTTGGGGAAGCGCGAATGACGGACGACACGTCCACGGCGACCTGTTGTTTGCCGACATTTGCGAACGGATCATTGGTGCGGGCGTAGTCGTTGAGCGCGAGCGCGCCGGCCTGCGTCGTAAAATCGTAGGCGCGCAGCCAGTTCTGACGGACGATGATCGGGTCGGCCGGAATGCTTCTGACCTGTTCGATGAATTTGGCGAGGTAGAAAGCGACCTGCGGATCGCTTGGCTCGTAGTCTGCGGTGGCCGGCGCGACCGCCTGAGCCGCGCCCAGCTTGTCGACCTGCACCACCCACGGCACGATTGAACTGGAAGCGGATTGCCAAACGAGCGCGGTGGCCAGCCCCGCCGAAAGGATGAGCGAGCCAAAGGCCATGAGGCGCCAATTGCGGGCCTGGACCCGAGCGGAGCCGATGCGGTCATCCCAGACCTGAGCGGCCCGTTGATAAGGCGTTTCGGGTAGCGGCGCCTGGCCGTAATGGGTGGATGGTCGCTTGAACATCAGCTGTCACTTTCGGAGAGGTTGACGGAAGAGCCGCCGCCATGGCTGTCGCCGGATCGCACGGCGTGACCGGCGGTCTGGACGCCGTGAGACATGGCCTGAGAGCGCTTCATGCGCGCGGCCCAGGCGGGCGTTTGATCGGAAGAGCCGCCTGTAGGTGCGGCGCCCGCGCCCTCGACCTCGGCTGCATCGCCACCGATCGAACCTCCGGTCATTTCGAAGGCGGCGCGCGCGCCTGACTGGTAGCTCGACTTGAGACTGTCAGCGGCCCGCGACGCGGCCCGTTTCAGCGGAGAGGCGGCAGCTTGTGCGCCGGTGCTCGCGACATTGCCGAGGCCGGAAGCGACGCTGGCGGCTCCAGATTGGCCGGCCGCTCCGAGGTTGTACGCGGTGGAGGCTCCGCCTGCGAGCGCGGCCCCGCCACGCGCTGCCGCCGCCGCGCCTCCGGCAAACGCGCCGACGCCGCCAGCGGCAGCTCCAATTGCGGCTCCGCCTGCGAGCGCCATGCCGCCTGCGGCAAGGCCGGTCCCCACGGCGGCGCCAGCGCCAAGTTGTGGGCCTCCGGAGACGAGGCCATTTGCGATGCCAGGACCGAAGATGCCGAGGCCGAGCAGGGACAGCGCTGCGAGAACGATCGCCATCGCTTGGTCGATCGTCGGCGTGGCGCCGCCGAAACCAGCCGTGAACTGAGAGAATAGCGTCGAGCCGATGCCAATGATGATCGCGAGCACCAGCACCTTGATACCTGATGAGATCACATTGCCGAGCACGCGTTCGGCCATGAACGCGCTTTTTCCGAATAGCCCGAACGGGATCAGCACGAACCCGGCCAGCGTGGTCAGCTTAAATTCGATGAGCGTGACGAACAGCTGGACGGCAAGAATGAAGAAGGCGAGCAGCACGAGCGCCCAAGCGAAGAACATGCAGGCGATCTGGATGAAGTTCTCGAAGAACGACCAGTAGCCCATCAGGTTCGAGATCGAAGCCAGGAGCGGACGGCCCGCGTCGAGGCCTGTCTGCGCAACTTGCCCAGGTTGCAGCAATTGGGCGGTCGTGAAGCCGGTTCCCGATGCTTTCAGCCCCAGCCCCGCGAAACTCTCGAAGACGATGCGGGCCAGATTGTTCCAGTTGCCGATGAGGTAGGCGAACGCGCCGACGAACAGCGTTTTTTTGACGAGGCGCGCCATGATGTCTTCATCGGCGCCCCAGCTCCAAAAGAGCGCGGCGAGCGTGACATCGATGACGATCAGCGTCGTTGCGATAAAGCTGACCTCGCCGCCGAGAAGGCCAAAACCGCCGTCGATGTAGCGGGTGAAGACCGCGAGGAATTGGTCGATGACCCCTGTGCCGCCCATGGTCAGCGCGCCTCGCCGGTGGTCGCCGCTTGAGGGGCGCTGGATTTTGCCGTTGTCGTGTCATCACCGAGGAAGCGCCGACGATTGGCGGCCCATGCCGCAAGGCAGGACGGATCGCGCGGTCCGGCTTCGCCGAGGCCGCTGCACCGGCCGAGTTCCGCCGCCAGCGGGTCAGGGCCGGTTTGAACCTTCGCGGCGCCTGCGAAGACCTCGGGCGTTTCCTCCTTTCGGTTCATCTCGATCGCTGACGCGACGATGGCGAGCGTGACGAAGGCGATGGCGCCGATGCGTGCGAGGGTCTTACCGTCCATGACGCCGCCCTCAGTTGCCGCTGTAGAACATCTGGGCGCTGCCTGGCTGGTAGCCTGTACCAGGCGTCAGGAAGCGTTGGCGTTGGGCCTGCCCTTGCGCGGCGGCTGCGGCTTGCTCAGCCGATTGCAGTGCCTGTGCCCGCCCGTTTGCCGTGACGACGGCGGTGAGATCGGCCAGTTGCTGGGCCTGAAGGGCAAGGAGCTGATTTCCAGCTTGAGTCGCTTGAAGCGCCCCGGTTGCGGACTGACTCGATCCGACGAGCGCGGACATCTGCGTGCGGTTGGTGTCGAGATTGCCAACGACGGTGGCCTGAACGTGCATCGCGTCCTGAAGGCCGCCGACGGTATTCTGCCAGCGGGCTTGGGCATTGGCGACGAGTTGGGCATCGGACGCCGACATCGAGGCGGTCGAGTATTTCTGCTGGAACGCCTGATCGATCGCCTGGACGTTGTAGGCGATATTTTGCGCCTGACCGAGAAGCTGCTGCGTTCGCTGGATCGACTGCTGGATCTGCGCCAGCGACGAATACGGCAGACTGGCCAGGTTGCGAGCCTGATTGATCAAACTCTGCGCCTGGTTCTGGAGCGAAGTGATCTGGTTGTTGATCTGCTGAAGCGCGCGAGCCGCCGTCAGCACATTCTGGGCATAGTTCGAGGGATCGAAGACCACCCACTGTGCTTGAGCGGGCGTGGCGAGAATCGGGGCGACAGCCACCGGAGCGGCAAGCAGCACGAGCGCGAGGCGTGCCGCGCGGGAAAGGCGCGGGATCATGTGGACATCTCCATGTTGGTGAGGTTGGGAATGAGATCGGCAGCCCAGCTGGCGCCTCTAAGACGCAGCCAGGCGGCGAGAAATCCGTCTTGTCCGTGCTCATCGATGATTTTGGCGATGGCGATCTGATCGGTCTTCGATGAGGCGGCGCAAAGCGCGAGCGCCACTTCGGACAGTCCCAGTTCGAAGAGGCGATTGCCGCGCCGGGACTGACAGTAATAGTCGCGCTTGGGCATGGCCCGCGCGATGATCTCGATCTGGCGGTCATTGAGACCGAAGCGGCGATAGATCGCTGTGATCTGCGGTTCGATCGCTCGCTCGTTCGGCAGCAAAAGCCGAGTCTGACAGCTTTCGATGATGGCCGGCGCGACGGCCGAGCCGTCGATGTCGGACAGGCTCTGGGTTGCGAAGATGACGCTGGCGTTTTTCTTGCGCAGCGTCTTCAGCCATTCGCGCAGTTGGCCCGAGAAGCCTTCATCGTCGAGTGCCAGCCAGCCCTCATCGATGATGATGAGCGTCGGCGATCCATCCAGGCGGTCTTCGATGCGGTGAAACAGATAAGCGAGTACCGCAGGGGCGGAGTCCGTGCCGATCAGGCCCTCGGTCTCGAAGGCCTGCACCGTGGCGGTCCCAAGATGTTCGGCCTCGGCGTCGAGCAGCCGTCCCCATGATCCCCCAACACAGTAAGGCCGCAGTGCCTGCTTCAGGTCGTTGGACTGCAAAAGGACGCAGAGGCCGGTGATCGTCCGCTCCTCGACCGGCGCTGAAGCGAGCGAGGTCAGCGCCGTCCAGATGTGCTCCTTCACCTCGGGGCTGATCGTCACACCTTCGCGCATCAGGATAGACGTGATCCAGTCGGCCGCCCACGCCCGCTCGGCGGCGTCGTCTGCGCGGGCAAGCGGTTGGAGGGAAACGCTTGTCGCGCTCCCTTCGGTCAGCCCGCCGCCGAGGTCATGCCAGTCACCGCCCATGGCAAGCGCCGCGGCGCGGATCGAGCCGCCGAAATCGAAGGCGAAGACCTGCGCGTTGGCATAGCGGCGAAATTGCAGGGCCATCAGGGCGAGAAGGACGGACTTGCCCGCACCTGTCGGACCGACGATCAGCGTATGGCCGACATCGCCGACGTGAAGGGAAAACCGGAACGGGGTGCTTCCCTCGGTCTTGCCAAAGAGCAAGGGGGGCGACCCGAAGTGCTCATCCCGTTCCGGCCCCGCCCACACCGCTGACAAGGGTATCATGTGGGCGAGATTGAGCGTCGAAATCGGCGGTTGCCGGACATTGGCGTAGACGTGTCCCGGCAGGCTGCCGAGCCAGGCATCCACCGCGTTGATGGTTTCCGCCATGGCTGTGAAGTCGCGGCCCTGGATGACCTTTTCAACGAGACGCAGTTTCTCGTCGGCGGCGCGCGAGTCGGAATCCCAGACAGTGACCGTCGCGGTCACGTAAGCGACGCCGGCATAGTCGGCGCCCAATTCCTGAAGCGCCAGGTCGGCATCGGCCGCCTTGTTCGACGCATCAGTGTCGACCAGTGCCGACGCCTCGTTCGTCATCACCTCCTTCAGGATTGCGGCGATGGATTTTCTCTTCGCGAACCATTGCCGCCGGATCTTAGTGAGCAGTTTCGTCGCGTCGGTCTTGTCGAGAAGGATGGCCCGCGTCGCCCAGCGATAGGGGAAGGCCAGTCGGTTCAACTCGTCCAGGAGCCCCGGCGTCGTCGCCGTCGGGAAGCCAACGATGGTGAGCACGCGCAGGTGCTGCGTGCCAAGGCGGGGTTCGAGGCCGCCGGTCAAAGCCTGATCGGCGAGCAGAGCGTCGAGATAAATTGGGGTCTCTGGAACGCGCACACGATGGCGCTTCGTCGAGACGCAGGCATGCAGATAGGTCAGCGTCTCGCCGTCATCGAGCCACGCGCATTCTGGCATGAACGCCTCAACGAGGCGGATGAGCCGGTCGGTGCGATCGATGAAGCCAAGCATGACCTCGTGCGGGTCAATGCCCTTGTTGGCACGGCCTTCATAGAGCCAGGTCTCGGCGCGGGCTGCGTCCTCCGCCGGCGGCAGATAGGCGAAGGTCAGGAAGTAGCTGGATTCGAAATGCGCGCCGGCTTCTTCGAAGTCTGCCCTTCGCTCTGCTTCGATCAGCGCTGACGCCGCATCGGGGAAACGGCTCACGGGATAGGTGGCGGCGGCATGACGCTGCGCCTCCACGAAGATCGCCCAGCCCGACCCAAGCCGCCGGAAAGCGTTGTTGAGACGCCCGGCGACGGCGACCAGCTCTGCCTGGACCGCGCTGTCGAGATCCGGGCCGCGGAATCGCGCCGTGCGTTGAAAACTGCCGTCCTTGTTGAGGACGACGCCTTCGCTAAGCAGCGCGGCCCAAGGGAGGAAATCGGCGAGCCGGGCATTGCGATTGCGGTATTCGGCAAGGTTCATCATGGCCGCGCCCCGTTCAAACGTTGAGATGCGCTGGGATGCGCAGGTGCTGGCGAACGACGTCGACAAACAGTGGGTCGCGCTTGGCCGCCCAAACGGCGGTCATGTGACCGATCGCCCAGATGGCAATTCCGACCAGCCATAGGCGCAGACCTAGGCCGACCGCGCCGGCGAGCGTGCCGTTGAGGATGGCGATGGCGCGAGGCGCGCCGCCGAGCAGGATGTGTTCGGTCAGCGCGCGGTGAACCGGAACGGTGTAGCCAGGAACCTCGCCGGCAGTGTTGACCAACTCCGCCATCAGACCAGCGCTCCGCCGCTGAAGCTGAAGAACGAGAGGAAGAAGCTCGACGCCGCAAACGCGATGGACAGGCCGAAGACGATCTGGATCAGGCGGCGGAATCCGCCGGAGGTATCGCCGAAGGCCAGCGTCAGTCCGGTGACGATGATGATGATCACCGCCATGATCTTGGCGACCGGTCCTTCGATCGAATTTAGGATCTGCTGGAGCGGCTGCTCCCATGGCATCGATGAGCCTGAGGCATGGGCTGGCGCGGCCATCATCACACTCAGCGCGACGAAGGACGCCGTAGTCGCAAGGCGTCGACGGACAGACTGAAGGGAACGGATCATGCGGGGTCTCCTTGGAGGCTGGGGGCGAGAGAAGTCGGAGCGCAGACAGTCGGCACGACGCGGTAGTCGCCATCGGCGCCGAGGCCCTCGACGCGAGCGAGTTCAACGAGGCGGCGCGCGGAGCCGCGACCGGCCAGCACCGCGATGAGATCGATCGTTTCGGCGATCAGCGCGCGCGGCACCGTGACGACGGCTTCCTGGATGAGCTGTTCCATCCGCCTAAGCGCGCCAATCGCGCTGCCGGCATGGATGGTGCCGATGCCGCCGGGATGTCCGGTGCCCCAGGCTTTGAGAAGTTCGAGCGCTTCCGAACCCCGCACCTCGCCGACTGGAATGCGATCCGGGCGGAGGCGAAGGGACGAACGGACGAGGTCGGAGAGCGAGGCGACGCCGTCCTTGGTGCGCATGGCGACGAGGTTGGGCGCAGCGCATTGAAGCTCGCGCGTATCCTCGATGATGACGACGCGATCCAGAGTTTTGGCGACCTCAGCCAACAGCGCGTTGGTCAGCGTGGTCTTGCCGGTGCTGGTGCCTCCCGCGACGAGGATATTGGCGCGCGTGACTACGCCTTGACGCAAGGCCTCGGCCTGTGCGGCGGACATGATACCGGCCGCGACATAGTCTTCGAGCGTGAACACTGCGACGGCGGGCTTGCGGATCGCAAAAGCCGGCGCAGCAACGACGGGCGGCAACAGACCCTCAAAGCGTTCCCCTGTTTCGGGAAGCTCGGCCGAGACACGGGGCGCACCGCCATGGACCTCGGCGCCGACATGATGAGCGACCAGGCGCACGATGCGTTCGCCATCGGCGGGCGATAGCCGCTCACCGGTATCGGAGAGCCCTTCGGACAACCGGTCGATCCAGATGCGACCGTCCGGGTTCAGCATTACCTCGACGACGGACGCATCTTCCAAAAACCGCGCGATGGCGGGGCCGAGCGCGGTGCGAAGCATCCGCGCACCGCGCGCCAGCCCTTCCGAATTGTGATGTGAAGCCGCCATGTCGCCCCGATCTAAAGCGGGGACCAACAGGCCTTCCCCTTACGGGGTTGATTAAAAGAGCCGGATTTTGGGCATATTCAACAAGGATTTATCGGCGTAGTAGCGTAGCGTGCAAATACAGGAGAACGGCGGTGGTGCAGACATCTTGCCTTTTGACGATGCGCTTTCACGCATAGCAATCGCGTAGATAAATTTGCGCCGCCTTACCCAAGTAGCACTTCAATTTCCTTGTTCTCCACAAGGGTGGAGATCTCGGAATAGAGATCGACTCCGTGACCGGGCGCGGAGATGGAGATGATCAGGCTATAGCGCGCCTTGTCCCTCACTCTGTTTTGCCCGACGTGGGACTTCCACCACCCCCCCACGGGATAGACCGCGATGGCATCATGCCCAGCCAGCTCGATTGCTCGGCCGCGCCAGAGATCACAGTGCAGGGAGCCAGCCTGGATAGCTTTGGACCCCAATAGCCAGCAACTCGTCTCGCCATCGGATTCCGTTCCATCCTTTGCCTGAGCGGCAGAAATTCGACTGCGGAAGCGGGCGTTGGTCTCGGTGCGTTTTTTCATATCGAAACGAAGGCCGAAGGACCGATAGGTATCGGGCCGTGTTGCAGCCTTGCCGGTAAGGTTAGGCTCGATGAAGTAGGATAGCGTAACCTTCATCGTGACGATTTCGTTTTCGAGCTGCTCCAACACGGCTTTCGGCCATGGCAAATCGTAAAAGTGCATCTCGTTGAATACGCCGGTTCGGGCGTCCGCACCGACGGCAAAGGGCTGGATTTCGGCCTGTGCGACGAGTGTCGCATCATTGCGAGCCGACAGAATTGCGCGCTCGATGTCCGGCACCCCATATCCGAACTCGCGAAGCATTTCCTGCTTCTTGGCCTTGGTGGCATCCTTACCTGTTTTCCAATGCGCCCCCTTGCCGATGAACTTCTTGCGGATTGGTTCCGGCCAGTGGGCAGAGTCTACCGTGAGAGCGCGATGTGTCTCGGGCCAAAGATCTGGGCGTGCCGATTGCAAGCGACCGATGAAATGCCCCGCCATTCCTGCTGCCGCACTGGTCGCCCAAAACGGGACCAAGGGCTCCACCGCCATATCGGACCCGGCGGACAGGAGTGAGACCGACGGGTTCCAGCCGCAAAACCCAGTCGCGTCAGAAAGCATATTGCCTGCCTCGAACAGCACCTCAGGTTTGATCGGAGTAAGGTCATCGGGAAGTGACTGAGAACCGCGGCTAAACGGACTGCGATGGTTCGCCGGCACTGCTGCCTGCATCACTGGCGGCGGTACCGGTGGCTGTTCCTTCCGGGTAAAGCCGCCAACGGTCAGTACATTCCAGCTTTGCGACGGGTCTTCCAGCGGTTGCGAGGGCAGTACGTCCACCGCCATTCCGCCGGAGACGTTCCCAGTCGCCACCATGATCAAGCGCTTTGTTCGTTCTGATGCCGGGATGTTTTCATCCGATTCTCCTGGCATTGCTCCGGACGCAATCTGATCGAGCGCGCCGCTCCAAGTGGAGGGTCGGCTTGGCGGAAAGTCGGTTGCGGAGGTCGCGATGCAGAAGCTGCGTATCGTTTCTGGGCGCTCAATCTCAACCAAACTGACTGCGCCTTGCGTAACGAAGCCATAGCTGGGTGGTTTGGTCGGCGGGAAGCCATGCGGCGGTAGCAGCTTCATGGATTCGACGCCGTGGGTAAGCGTCACGGGGCGCGTATCGTTCATAAGCGCTTCAAAGTCGCCAAGGAGTACGAGACCGGCAAGCGGCGTGCCATGGCCGCCATCCGGTTGATGGTCGTCAGTGCCCCAGGCCGCATCGTAGGCCCAGGCGCCGCGAAGGCCGGGAGCAATCAGTGGGTGTGCAGACGCAATGCCCGTGTCGAGCGTGCAAACGACAGAAGCATCCTGCGCTGGTGCCGTAATACGTTGCGCCAATTCCGCGACCCAGTCGTGTTGACCAAGTCCTGTCTCCCCTCGGTCCAAGAACGGTTCAATGGTTCCGGTCGCGCGGCGAATCTCAGTGATTGCACCTGGCACTCGTCCAGCAAAATCCGCGACTGTTGTGACAGTCGCATGGATAAATAGAATGGTCGTATCTGGAAAGACGAGACGGTCATCGTGAACATCGATGTTCGCGTTACGCGCCGCAGCGGCTAGACGATCAGCTAAGCCAACGGGCTGACGAACCCAAAGCTCCCACCAAACTATGTCAGGCGCTGTCAGATCTATGTCTCCTGTGAAAAGCGATCCGGGTTCAATCGAGCGAACCTCCTCCACGACCTCGAACTTCTCAATATCTGATCGACGCTGATTGTTGGGATCGCGACCGTATGCAGCAATTCGACCCTCAAGGAAGGTCCGCGCATCATCTGGTACGAAAAGCAGCGCGCTTTCTGAGCGATTTTCGTTTCGCTCCGCGCGAAGAAGCACCACGTCTTGAGTTGGAAACTCCAACGCGGCTGGAATTTTTACCGCCTTGGTCCGGGACTGCTCCGGCGGAGCGAGTGTTGTGATTTCGACAATCGTGCCGGATTTCAGACCCTGGATGGCAATGCGGGGATCTGCCGCCTGTAAGGGAACCTCGCCGAGTGCCTGTGCAAGTTGACCGAGAAGTTGAGCAGCGTGCGCCGAATAATCTCCGCGAAGCGGTTTGCGTTCCTGCTTGCGTGACGGGAAAGAATAGGCGGCTGTCTCACGGAAAACGTCTATCGAAATATGCGGACGGTCTCTCGTATCAAAATTGTCTGGCTCCGCCATAAATTCCTACTTGTTCATTTGCGTTCCATTCGATCCGACTGGTGAAGCCTGCCTAGCGGCTGGTTTGACGACGGAACTTACCCTTCAATGTCTGCCTATTTTCCAGGGCGTCACGTAGTGCCTCTGGTGACACCTTCGAAACGCCTTCGAGGATGGCATCCTTGACCACCGCATCGGCCGCTCGGACCAGTTCACCCTGGCTGAGTCCTTCGAGCGCAGTTTCGAGTGCGGACCAAGTCTTTGCGGCAAACTTGAACTTGCCAAGGCGACGCTCGACGATGGCGCGGGCTGCGCCGACATCAGGCAGTGTGTATTCTATCACTTCGTCGAAACGACGCGCCAACGCTTCATCCAGAATCTCGACATGGTTTGTCGCCGCCAACACGAGACTGTCGGTCGAGTTGGGCTCCTCCATGAATGCCAATACCGAGTTTAGGACGCGGCGGATTTCGCCCACGTCGTTCGGATCGCCTCGGCGAGCGCCGATAGCGTCGAACTCGTCGAGCAGATAAACGCCGCGAGTCTGCGCAATTTGATCGAACAGAAGGCGCAATTTTCCGGCTGTTTCACCAAGGAAGCGGCTGAAGAGGGCTTCGAGGCGAACCGTAAAGAGTGGCAGTCGCAATTCGCCGGCTAGAGCCGAAGCCGTCATCGTTTTACCCGTCCCGGGCGGCCCGACGAGTAGCATGTGGGTCGCAGGGGTTTGACCGTGGTCGCGAAGGGTCACGCGCTCCTGTTGCTGACGCACGATGCGCGCGAGTCGCTTTGCAATCTCGTCCGAAAGGACCATGCTTGGCAGCGTGACCTTGGGATAGGCGCTTTCAACGAGGCCTTGTAATTCGCCTCGGGGACGCGCGAGCGGGATTGGCGTCTGTCCACCAGCGGGCTTTCCGGCGTGACGCTGTTCGCGCGCTTTTTGAACGAGGCGCTTCAGTTTTTCTGCTTCCTCCGGCCGCCCTTGGCGAGATTCCTGCGCGGCAATCTGCAACGCGATCGACAAGAGTTGATCTTCATCGCCGTCGATATGCGAATTCAGGAGCGCGAGAATCTGTTTCGTCGACATGCTCGCCTCCTTTTTCCTGTTGGACTTCTGCCGTTAATCTGCCTCGCATCGTACCTGATGCCGTTAAAGAATTTTCCGCGATTCTAGGCGATTGGGCAAAAAACGCCACATATCTTCGAGGGTTCGGGCAAAATTCCTTGGACATTCGATCGAGCTTGTAGCCCAAACGCTGAAGTTCTGCCAGAGCCGCCACGGTCGCCCGACTATGCAGTCGGGTTTTTATCCTCCCGAGAATACGGAGGTTCTCCCACATCCTCTGCAATCTCTTGCCGAAGTTTCGGCCCCTTGGCGAGACGCCGACCGAGCGCAGTGACGAAGGCGTCATAGCGCTCGCCAGCCTTGGCGCGGGCGGCCTGCGCGGCGGGTTCGGGGAGCGCAGGCGTCGTGGCAAGCCAAAAGCGGACGAAGACGGCGAGCATTTCGACCGAGATTCCGATATCGCGTTCGAGGCGCGTCATGCGTCGGTCAACCTGATCGAGCCGCTTGGTGATCGCCGCTTCCTGCCGCTCAGCGGCGTCGGGCGAGAGGAAAGATTCGATGGCGGCTTCTGCGATCAAGGATCGCGACTGGTCGCGTCGAGCCGCATGTTCGGCGAGCCGGTTCATAACGACAGGGTCGAGATAGACGGAAAGACGCTTTTTTCGGGCCGTTTTGGTCATGACGCCTCACAGATCCATGCCGTCGGCCGGATCGAGCGTGACCTGTCGCGCCACACCCTGCATGATCTGCGTCATGCGGCTGTTGCGGACCGCACTATCCTCGTCGTCGTCGGCCACATCGATCTCGAATTCGTTCTCGACCGAAGTCTTCTGCTCAATGGGCGATACGCGGTTGAGTTCGGGCTGCTGGCGGCGCTCGGACTCTGTCGGATCATCGTCCTGGTTACCTGGCGCGGGCTTCACTTCAGCTAGTGTAGGCCTTGGCGGTAAAGGCAATGCCGTCCAATCGTCGGCTCGGGCCTGCTTCGGCGCGGTCAGCACCGGGGGCGGCAGAATCCGTTCCTTGAAGCGTGCATCTTCATAGTAGCGTGCCTTTTTCGCCCGGACGGGTGGTGTGCCGGCGACCATGATGATCTCGTCGGTCGGCGGGAGCTGCATCACCTCGCCGGGGGTAAGCAGCGGCCGGGCGGTTTCCGATCGGGATACCATCAGGTGCCCGAGCCAGGGGGAGAGCCGGCTGCCCGCATAGTTCTTCATCGCCTTCATCTCGGTGGCCGTGCCGAGCGCATCCGACACGCGTTTTGCGGTGCGCTCGTCATTGGTGGCGAAGCTCACGCGGACATGGCAGTTGTCGAGGATCGAGTTGTTCGCGCCGTAGGCTTTTTCGATCTGGTTCAGCGACTGAGCGATGAGAAAGCTCTTGAGGCCATAGCCAGCCATGAAGGCCAGCGCCGACTCGAAAAAGTCGAGACGGCCGAGAGCGGGAAACTCGTCGAGCATGAGAAGCAGACGATGGCGGCCCGCCTTGGCCTGCAAGTCTTCAGTAAGGCGGCGTCCAACCTGGTTGAGGATCAGGCGGATCAGGGGCTTTGTGCGGTTGATGTCTGATGGGGGCACGACGAGATACAGCGTCGTCGGATGTTTGGCCGTCACGATGTCCGTGATGCGCCAGTCGCATCGACGCGTCACTTCCGCCACGACAGGATCGCGGTACAGGCCAAGGAAAGACATGGCGGTGGAAAGCACGCCCGACCGTTCATTGTCGGATTTGTTCAGCAGCTCGCGCGCGGCGCTGGCGATGACGGGATGCGGTCCAGCCTCGCCGAGATGCGGCGTTTTCATCATCGCAGCGAGCGTCGACTCGATCGGCCGCTTCGGATCTGAGAGGAAAGCGGCAACGCCGGCGAGCGTCTTGTCCTCTTCGGCATAAAGGACATGCAGGATCGCGCCGACCAGGAGAGCGTGGCTGGTTTTTTCCCAATGGTTCCGCTTTTCCAAGCTACCTTCGGGATCGACCAGGATGTCGGCTATGTTCTGGACGTCGCGCACCTCCCACTCGCCGCGGCGGACCTCGAGCAGCGGGTTGTAGGCCGAGGACTTCTTGTTGGTCGGATCGAATAGCAGCACACGGCCGTGCAGGGCGCGAAAGCCGGCGGTGAGCTGCCAGTTCTCGCCCTTGATGTCGTGAACGATGGCTGAGCCCGGCCAGGTCAGCAGCGAAGGGACGACAAGGCCCACGCCTTTTCCGGACCTGGTCGGGGCAAAGCACAGCACATGCTCCGGCCCATCATGACGCAGATAGTCGTGATCGTAGCGGCCGAGAACCACGCCGTCGGGACCGAGAAGGCCGGCGGCTTTGATCTCATGGGTGTCGGCCCATCGCGCCGATCCATAGGTTTCGACCTTCTTTGCTTCGCGCGCGCGCCACACCGACATGCCGATGGCTACGGCCGCCGCGATGAACCCGCCGGATGCGGCGATATAGGCGCCCTCGACGAAAATGGACGGCGCATAAGCGTCGTAGCCATACCACCACCAGAAGAAGGCAGGCGGCAGGTAGAAGGGAAAGCCGAGAACCCGAAACCATGGCTGTCCGAGTTCCGGCTGGAAGGCGAGCCGCCACGCGACCCATTCGGTTGCGCCCCAGACGCAGACGAGGACGATGGTGAAGACGACGAGGATCTGACCCCAGAGAATTTTCGTGGCTGACATGGCAATGGTACTTTCTGCAATGGATCAAAGGCCGAGACCCCGTTTGCGGCCGAAGCTCCAGTCGACGCCCCCGTCGCCACGGGCGACTCCGGAGACATGGCGACCGAGCTGCTTTTCGAGAGAGGGCGTCCAGGGAACGAGCTGGAAACCGAGGCCGTCGTCGATCATGGCGAAGCGGCCCGAGGCGAGCGTGAAGCGCTGGCGGTAGGAACCAGCGATGTATTCGCCGCTCCCCGCGCGCTTGAAGGGCTGGCCGGTTTCGGCTGCGAGTTTCTCGCCGAGCGTTTCCATTTCCCGGTTGCGCAGCGTGTCGATCAGGTTGCGGTTGAAGGTGACGCGCGGGCCGTTGCGTTCGGCAAAGCCCCGTTCGACCAGTTGCTCGGCGCGACGCTCCATCGCCACCTTCACCTCGGCGCCGAAGCCGCCTTCGGAGAGAGCGACGGGCGTGCGCGCGATATTCTGCCGGTCCAGCCAAGTGGCGCCGGGCGCTGTGATCTGATGGTCGATGTCGAGATCGGAGCGAACAGCCAGCGCGACGCGGCACTGTCCGCTTGCGTCGTCGAATTTGCGCAGTTCGACGATGGAACCCGGTGCGCCATCGCCCGACGCTTCGAGGTCTGGCAACCGGATGTGATGGGTGCGACCGTCTACGCCATCGACCACGGCATAGGCCGTGGCTTTGAGTTCGTCGTCGAGACCACGATCGACCAGCCTCCCTATGATCGGCGTATCGAGGCTTTCGGCTGCGAGCACGTAGCTTGACGATCCGCGCTCAATGCCACGTTCGGTGAGGGCGCGGTGCGTGCGTTTGATGATGTCGCCGCGTTCTCCGAGTTCTCGCAAGGTCGTCTCGGCCTTGTCGCTGATCACCCATTGGCCGGGGCCGAGTTGGTCGGCGAGACCGAGGGATTCCAGCTTGTGCAGGCGTCCGACTTTTTGGGCGTGATATTCGTCCGGCGGCGTCTTCGGGTCGGGCGCCAAGTCGATGACGCCGGTATCGCGACAATCACGGACGAGCTGGCGGTCGAGCTGCGTCCAGCGCTCGGCCCCTATCTGCCGCTCTAAATTCTGGCGGATGTCGATGTCGGTTCGCGGCCCGATTTCTTGTGTAACGAGATCAGCGGCGCGGGCGCGCATCCCATCCTTGATGTAGTCGCGGGCGATGACGAGATCCTGTCCGTCATCTGTCCGGCCGCGCAGGATGATATGAACGTGCGGGTTGTCGGTGTTCCAGTGATCGACAGCGGCCCAATCGAGCTTCGTGCCGAGATCCTTCTCCATCTGTCCCATCAACTCGCGGGCGAAGGATTTGAGGTCGGCCATATCCACGGCGTCTTCGGGCGAGACGATGAACCGGAAATGATGGCGGTCCTCTTCGGCACGCTCCGCAAAGGCGCGGCCATCAACCTCACCGCTCTCCGGGCCGAATAACCGCGCCTTCTCCCCGTCACGGGTTACGCCCTCTCGGCGCAGATAGTTGAGATGCGACGTCAGTGGTGTCGCGCGGGCGTGATGGCGCACCACGCGGGTCTTGATTACGACGACGCGGGACCGGCCGGTCAGGAGGCGGTTGGCGCGGACGCTCGCCGTGCGGCCACGGCCGAAGGTGGAACGGTTGCCGGAGCTGATCCGCCCGGAACGAGAGACGCGGGCGCCGGCCTTCTGCGCGGCCGCCAGGGCCTGCGCGATGAACGGTCGCGCACGTTGCGCACTGAGCGAGCGAATGCGGCCCGGACGGATGCTGAAGTCGTCCTCGCCGCTCATGACCTGAGACCCGCACATCGCATCAAGCATCTGAAATCGCAGAGAAAGTGGCGTCGCCGCGATGTGCGGCAAAACCCTGCACCTCGCGAAAATGAGCCATAACCCCTTGAAACAAAACGACCGCAACACGCCGCACCTTGCGGCCTTTTATCTCGCCATCCTTCGGTCGTGTTGCCTGTGCTCCCCCTTCGCGCCCCCCATGACACGCTGGAATGCGCTATCGTGCGAACAGGAACCTGCGCGCTCATTGCGCCGTTCCGCCGTTTGCCCGCGCGACGAACAGGCCATTCGACTGCGGCACGATGGCGGAGACATCGCGCACGATGGGCGTCGCCGAAGCATCGCTCGACGGACGCTCGGCCGACACGGACTCGGCAGCCGGTCTGCGATCGGGCTGCCGATCAGAAACGAGCACGAACAATGAGGAGCGGGTCCAGGCCAGTGGATCTACCGACGCGACGACGGTGATGCCGGGATCGCCGGCACTGTCGAGATTGGGCGCGACGGTGGCGACATAGGCGCGCGTTTCGGACGGTAGCGGGCGCCCCTTCAGCGACGCCTCGTAGCGGCCCGGTCCGGCGTTGTAGGCGGCAATCCAGCCGGGCGATCCGTAGCGGTCATAAAGCAGCCGGATGTAGGCCGCGCCCGCGATGATGCTGTCGTGCGGATCGTAGGGATCGCTGCCGAGACGATGGCGGATGCGCAGATCACTCCATGTCGCGGGCATGATCTGCATCAGGCCCATCGCGCCTTTGGGCGATAGGGCACGCGCATCGCCGTTGCTTTCGGCGGCAAGGATGGCGCGTATCCATGCGGCGGGAAGTTGGAAACGCTGCGCCGCCTCGGCGATGTAGTCGCCATAGGGATCGCGCGGCGACGGGCGGATGACGCCTGGCGCTTGTGCGAAGGCCGGACCCGAAACCCCGCAAGCGAGCGAGATGCCGGAAAGGAGAAGGAAGGCGGCGCAGCGCATGGCGTCACTCCTTTCCGTCGTGCTTGGGCTGACGGCTCCAGTGCAGCGACCAGGCATTGCCGGTGTCGTCGTCACGGAACAGGTTGGCGCGGATCGGCTGCGGCAGCGCCGGATCGTCGATGACCAGCGCGAGGTATTCGCCCGCGCGCTCGCCGGTGCGCCTCCAGGCCGCGCCGATCTCTGCGCCCGGCTCGCCGGTCTCACCGTCGACGATGTGGACGCGATACTGCGGCGTGTTGTCGGTTTCCGATGGTTCGGCCGTGACGATGAGCACGTCCTGGGCCATCATCAATGTCGTCAGATGTCCGACGAAGCCTGCTTCATCGCGAGTGAATGTGCCGATCTGTGGCATGGCGGTTCCTTGGCGGTGGCGTTGAAGGAATCATCGGTGAGTACCGCTCCCGCCGATGGGGAAGCGGTCAGCGCGTGGCGGCGCGCCAGATGAAGCGGCCATCGCCGGCTTCATCGGTGTAGAGGGGCGTCGCCTTGCCGATGACGTCGCGCGCCGGCAGCGGGCCGAAATAGCGACCGTCGAGGCTGTCGGGCACGGATGGGTTCATCAGGAAGATCTCGCCGTTCGCGATGCGACGGCAGCCCTGCCAGACGGGCAGCGGACGGCCGCGCCTGTCCTGGTCGAGCGCGTCGCCGAAGGGCACCGCATCGACCGTCACGGCGTTGCCGGTGCGGCAGACTTCCTGCCCCGGCAGCGCGGCGATGTGCTTGAGCAGCGGCACGCCGCGCCCGATATAGCCGCGCCCGACCATGAAGTCGGCGAGCGGCATGTCGGGCATGACCGCGACCAGATCGCCAACCTGCAGAGGACTTGGACGTTCCAGATCATAGAAGCCGATGGGCACGCTGGCCGAAGCGTTCCAGAGCAGCTTTACCGGCAGGGAAACGCAGGAACCGATGGCACTGGCCATCAACGAAAAATACGTCACCATGACATAGCCGAAGCGGGTCATCCTTCGACACTCCGCCGCTTGAGCCATGCCTGATGACGTTCCATCGTGTAGGCGCGCGGCTCCTGGCCGGCGCTCAGACGGTGATGAACGTGGCGCCAGTGATCGGGACAAACCTCGCAGGCGTCGATGTCTGCGGCTTCCACCGCGTCGACGTGACGGAACACCTGTTCAACGTTGGGCCAGCCTTCGATCTTCAGCAGGATTTCGCCGCCGGGGCTCACAAAGGGCAGCGTCTGATAGGACTCGCCCGGCATCACCGCGCGCACGATGTCCATGCGCGAGATGATCGTGCCGAAGTCGTTGGCCGCCCAACGAACGAAGGCGAAGACGCTGCCGGGGAGATATGAAAAGACACGACGGCGGCGGTCGAGCACATGCTCGCGCGCTTCGCGGCCGAACCTGATCCAGTTCTCGATGCGCTTCTCCACCCAGGTCAGTTCGACATGGGTGAGATTGTCGGACGCTTGCGTGATCGGCACGGCCGCGCCGCGCACGCGGAGGGCCGCGTTGCCGGTCATGATGGGTCTCCAGAGGTTGCGGGAAATTCGCGCGCGAGGAGATCGCGCAGCATGTCGGCGACGGTGACGCCGCGCTTGAACGCGGCGATCTTGATCCGGCCGCGCAGGTCCGGCGTCACGTCGATGGTCAGCCGCGCGGTGAAACCAGCGGCCTCGCCATTACGCGGCGGAGCGTCAGCCGCCTTGATCCAGGGTTCGGGATCGGCGGGCCGGGCGGCGAAGTCGCGGCTGATCGGGCGCTGGCTCATAGCGCGGCCCTCCCGATGCCCAGGTGTTCGATTTCGTCGGCCAGCGCCGCGATTTCGCGTGCGGCGGGCGTTTCGCCATCCAGTTCGGACACCAGTCGGCCAGATTGCGCCGCTGCCGCAAAGGCGATGCGCTGGCCGATGGTGGCGGCGAGCACCGGCGGGTCATGGTCAGCCAGGTTCTCGGCCGTCTCGCGGGCCAGCACGGTGCGCGCGGCGCAACGGTTGAGCACGAAGCGCGCAACGAGATCGGGTCGATAGATGCGCGCTTCGGCGACGAGCGCCAGCATTTCGGCTGAGGCCCAGCCATCGAGCGGTGATGGCTGGACGGGGATCAGCACGAGGTCGGCGGCAAGAAGCGCCGAGCGCATCAGCGCGGCGACACGCGGCGGCCCGTCGATGACGACGTGATCGGCATCACGGGCAAGCTCGGGGGCTTCCCGGTGCAGCGTATCGCGCGCCAGGCCGACGACGCCGAACAGGCGCGTCAGGCCTTCGCGGCTGCGCTGCTGCGACCAGTCGAGCGCCGAAGCTTGCGGGTCCGCGTCGATCAGCGTGACCCGCTTTCCCTTACCGGCCCATTCGCCAGCAAGATTCAGCGCCAGCGTCGTCTTGCCGACGCCGCCCTTCTGGTTGAGGAATGCCACGATCATGGCCTGCCTCCCGAGCGACTGGCGAAGGGAAGCTGAGGGACGTCGGACGCGGCTTGCGGGGAGCGGTTTCGGCGCGTTTTCGCGGTCGAACCGAGGGCGTCGGCGGCCTCCCGAATGAGGTTCTTCACCTCGCGCGCGCGCGCTAAAGAGTTAGATTCTTTGTTAGACTCTAAGTTAAGGGCAGGATTTTTCGTTTTGGCATATGGGGTTACACCCCGTTTGGGTTCCTGCTGGCACGATAGGGCGGTTCCCGATAGCACGGGCCTGGGGGTTCCCGATGGCACGAGGCCATCCACAGGTTTTCCACAGGGCGGAAAAGGCTCGAAGGCAAGCAGCGTTCGGCCACCGATCTCGACCTCCAGAAACAGCCTGTAGCCGGGCAAAGGCTGGCGACGGATGATGTCGCGCAGCTCGAAGGCGAAGCGCTTGAACGGGGACAGCGCGCCGGATTTCTGGTGCAGATGGCGAAAGTCGAAGCGCCAGCCCTTGCGCTGGCTACCACCATGCTTGCGCACGATGCGGTAGAGCCAGCGTTCGAGGCCGCCCGCGAGATTGAAATAGGCGCGGTCGATGGTGAGGATGAGCGCGTCATCGAGCACCGCCTGGTAGAACCAGTCGGGCAGGATCATCTCGATGCCGTCCGGCCTGCCGTTGCGGTCGGTGCGCTCCTTCCACTCGTTGATCCACGAGAAGCGGTGACGACGACCCTCGGCGGGCTGGCGGATCGATGTGCAGACGGTCGTGGACTGAAGCCGGTCCAGCGCCGCCTTCAGGCGCTGATAGTCGCGCAAAGACGTGCCGCGACCGATGAAGCGCAGGATTTCGTAGGGAGTGGCCGCCATCAGACGCGAGGTGCGAAGGCCCGCGTCACGAGCCTCGACGATCTGGCTCGCGGCCCAGATCAGGATGTCGGCATCCCAGATCGTCGCCATGCCGTGATCGGGCACGGACTCGACGCGGATCGTCACTGCGCCGCCGATGAAATCGATCGGCGCGACGCGATGGGATTTGGAGAGGGAGAAAAACGGATAGGCCATGAGATCCTGCGCATCTCGAACGGCGAACTCACCCGGCAGCGCCCGGAACAGGTCGAGTTGTCCGCGCTCTGAGGAAGAATGTTGCCGCGTCGCCATTGGTGACCCGCCCGCGATCAGCGTGCGAAGCGGCCGGACTGCGCCGCTACCGCAAGGGGCTGGCGTTTGGCGGGCAAGACCATGCCACGCGGATCGGAGGTGGAGGTGACCGCGCCGCGCTCGGCCCAGGCTTGCAGGTCATCGACGGCGTAAACGACGCGGCCACCGAGTTTCTTGTAAGCTGGCCCCGTCCCGTAGGTGCGGTGCTTTTCGAGCGTGCGGGCCGATAGGCTGAGGAAATCGGCGGCTTCCTTGGTGCGCAGAAAGCGCGGCGGCAAAACGGCGAGATCGGGGCGCATGGGTCGGCCTTTCGTGGGTTGCTTGCGGCTGCCGATGATTGGCGGCGGGCAATGGCCACGATGGCGAAGGACAAGATGCGAGTTGCAGGGCGAAGTTGGGGGGTATCAAAATCGCCCACCAGCGGGGTGATGCGGAATGATCAGGGGCGTCGGCGATGTCCGAGCAAACCGCGGTAGCCGCCCGCAATCATGGCGCGGGCGTCGCGCAGCATTGATTTGATTGCATGACGGGCGCTGGAAGCCTGCCATTCATCGCGATCCAAACGGCCTGTGCGGAAAAGTGTCTGCGCGATGTCCTGCTGGGTGGCGCCATCGCGAACGCCATCGAAAGCGCGCAGCATGCGTCGCATGCGCACCCGTTGCTGCTGAGTTATGCGGGTGTCCGGCGGCACGGCGCGGCCGTGAATGGCGGCGAGCAGGCGATAAACAGCGTCGAGCCTGCTGAACCCCTCGCGGTTGAGCGGCACTACGGCGGCAATGGGCTCAGCGCCGATGGCGAGAATTTGCATCTGCGCGCCATCGCGGAGCGCAACCATGGCATGGGCGCCCTGTCCATCGATCTTCTCGCTCGTGCGTTCGAGCCTATCGGGCTGATCGCCGGGATGAACGAGGACGGCCGGCGCGGTGGTCAGGACGACGACGCTGGTGTCATCCTGAGGCAGCCAGTAGACGGGTTCGATCTGGGGTTCGATCTCTGGATTTGCCGGGAAATCGCAACCTCCAGCGCTGACGGATTTCCGCCGTGAGCGCGGCCTGGTCCGCGCCGGGCGCGGCATAGGCCTCGAAATCCTGATCATAGGCTTCGTTGCGGCGCAGCCATTCCCATGCGAGCCCGGACGCTGTCAGCTTCTCGACATGATCATAGCGCGCCGACGAGCGCCAAACGGACGCATCTGGCAACATTGCTATCCTCCCCATATCAATCGATTGCGGGAGAAGTAGGATTCCCGGATGGGTTGATCAATGGAAGCCGGAATCTCGGCAACGGGTGATGCCGCCGTGGCATCACGGCGTTACCCGGATTTGCCTCCGCTGAGCAATTGGCGGTAGCCCTGCTCGGTCATCCACCGGGCGCGCGCCAGATGCGCGTCATGAATTTTGCGGCAACGCGCTGGGTCATGTTCCGGGTCGAGGTCAAACAGGATTTGCACGGCTTCGCGCCAGTCGGCGTGATCGCGTTCGGCATCCAGGAGCCGCAGATAGAGGGTCATATGCTCACGATCATAGGGCGTGAGCGTCGGGCCTTGCGGCGGTTCCTCCAGAAATGTCGGTGTAGAATGCCTCATCACCGATGACCTTATTCCTCTTCGCCAATCCTGTTAACCAATTCCGGTTTTGTCATTGATCCATGACATACCGGCCTGGAAGCACGGGAAGAGAAGCGGCGGTGATCGCAGCTGCTAAAGCTTGCCTTGCCGATCGTTCGGCTCGTGAAGTCGCAGAACACCTTCGCCCTTTTCCGTGGACAAGAGGACGATACCGGCTGCTTCCAAGGCTCTGCGTATCTGATCGCGCGTGGTCTCGTACACATCGAGTCGGCTCTCGGACTCAAGGCGCTTGAGCGCGGTCAGCGATACTCTGGCCCTGTCAGCGAGCGTCTCCTGTGTCCATCCCAGCAACGCGCGTGCGGCCCGCGATTGTCGAGCGATGATCATGCATGATCACCTCCCACCGGCACAAACGCGCACGCCAGAACTACGACTACATTAGTCGTCCTTGGACGCAATGCCACCGAAAATCTATCCGGCGTCTCCCTTTGCGACCGTGATCGGGTGGCGCTGCGGGTCGAACTGATTCGGTCGCCGGACGATGAAGGCCCCGGCCGTTGTGGCCGGGGCCTTGCTCCGGGGCCTCAGTCGCCCCGGCGTCCGTTGGGGCGGGACCAGATGAGCGAGAAGCCCTCGCCATCCTCGTCGTCGAAGAGGTTAGCGTAGATGGGGGCGTTGAAACTCGGATCGTCGAGCTTGAGGCCCAGATAGTCGCGGCCCTCATTGGAGCGCTTGGACCAGGCGGCGCCGATCTCGGCGCGGCCAACCAACACGCGGTGGCTGGGGGCGTTTTCGCCGGTGGAGCGCAGGTCGGGGACGATGCGCACGCCCTTGGCCAGGACGCTGAGGGTGACGATGTCGCCGGTGAACTCGTTCGAGCCGGTCTTCTTGAAGGTGCCGATGGTCGCCATGACTAAATCTCCGTTTTTCGTGTTCGAGCCCGCACCATGCGGCCTCGATGGCGATCGACGGGCCGGAGGCGACCGACGGCGCATCGCTTGCGACCGAAGCAAAGCGGAGGACGGCGCAGGCGCGGCTTTCTTGCCTCGCGAGGAATGGGTGAAACCCAGGGGAAGAAAGTCGTGACGCGCCGTTGCGGCATAGGCGGTCGAGGCTTCAGCCGTCCTTCGGTCAGATCAGCCCATTGTAGAGGCCGTTTGGAGCGCTCGCTCACAGATTGGGAACGGAGACAATGGCGGCCCTCCTAAACCAAAAAAGACGTGTGCCGATAAACCGTCGACTTGGTCGTCCCTCCCTCCCGGCCGGCCTGCGTATGCTTCGCCACCGCATTCTTCACCACCGGAACGCCCGCTACCGTGTGCTGCCCGGCCCAGTGACAGGTCATTCAGCCGCAGTGTCAGACGCTCTGCCGGGGACGCCGATCGGGATTCTGCTCGATCCGCCTTCATCGCCCCTTCGCCATCCCGCTGACGATGAGACTGTCGCAGACATCGCCCCGTCTGGTCCTGCCGACGGAGACGCGAACGTCAGGCCCGAGCAAGCCTCTGGCCCGCAGGGACGGCGGCCGCCATCGCCGCCACGCGCATGAAGGCCGTGGCGCCGACCGCAACAGCGCCGATGATCGAGAACACGATCTGCCAGGGTTCGGAGGGCATGGTGTGTTTCACGATGCCATGAGTGGCGTGATAGCCGGCAAGTGCAGCGGGCGCGACGAAGGCGAGCGTGATCAGCATCCGCGCCCATAGCGGTTGCACGACGATCAGAAGGAATTGCCCGATGCCGAGGGTGAGCGCCGCGCAGACGAGTCCGACGATGATGGCTCCGAGCCAGCCTGCGCCAGTGTGATAGGCCCATAGGCCCGCACTGACGCCGGCAAAGAACGGTAGCGCGAAGACGGCGAGCGTGAAGAGCAGCCAGCAGAAGAAGCCGATGACTGCGAATGACAGAAGAATGCCGAGGATGATCATGGTGGTTCCTTCCGAGAGAATGCTCTGACGGTCGCGCCACCACCACCACCACGGCGCAACGACGAGCATAGCAAAAGATGAAGTGCGACGGGAGTGGAAACCGGCAAGGTTTCCAGCCCGCGCGCGATGATCTTCGCCCTGTCACGAGGCGAAGGGATCGATTTCGACGACAACCGCAGACGGCTCGCCGTCGTATTCGTCGGCGGGAGAAACCGACAACGTGCCGTCGCCGGCGCGGAAAATGACGATGACGGCCATCAGCGTGGTGGCGAGGCTGAAAGCGAAGGCGTGAGCGTCGTTGAGGGACATCGATCCGGCTCCTGTTTCGAGCGGAGGATCATCCCCCGCTGACAGGCGCCCGATGTGTTCGGCCGAGGGCCGCAATCACCGTGAAGGCGAAGCCGCAGCGGCGGCACGCGCATGCGTAGTCCGACCCTTTACGGGTTGATGGCGTCAGGCCCTTGGCCGGACCAAGGATCAGCGCAATCGAAGCGGGGGTGGCTCCGGCAACTCCGATGGGGTGATTGCCTTAAACGCCGTCCCGGCACGATCTGTGCGCATCGTCATTGCGGGCTGCAATTGGCAGCGGGTATTGGGCTCAATTGCTAGGATTCAGGCCAAATCGAAGTCGCGGAAATGCGCCATGCTCCCGTGCAACGGTGAACACCTGCTCAAATGCGCCGATGAAGGCGTCTTCATCGCAAAGGTGTAGCGTGTAGGCGTGGAACTCTGGATAGTCCAAA
>CAINEA010000443.1 GCA_903847525.1 uncultured Acetobacteraceae bacterium
CCCACCGACCGCTGCGCCTGCAACGAGTGCCGGTTCATGAAGATGAACACGCTGGAGAAGCTGCACGACTGCATGGTGAACCTCGCCCCGCGCATCGAGCTGCCGCGTGAGATCTTGGAACGCGCCCGCCTGCCCATCGAGCGGATGCTGGAGATTTCGGCGCGCGGCTGAAGCGGCGCCAAGCCCAGAAGACCCGAAAGGAGAAGACACCGCTGTTTCTGACCGTCTGGCCAATGCTTTCAAGAACCACCAAAATAGTGCTGGGAAGCGTGACGGCCATCCTCCTGCTCGGCCTGCTGGACGACCAGGTGCTCCTGCCCCGGCATCGAAACCGTCAAAGAGCACGGATCATTTCCGATTCTCTGGAGCAAATGGGGCCGAATCATTACGCCGTGCCCGCCACCACCAATTCCCTGCTTCCGACATGCATCGAACCTGGGGCGCCCTATCAGTGGCTGGAGGTGATCCAGTCCAACGGAACCGCCGTTCACTACAACATAAAGTATGAACGCGGCGTGGCGAAATACCGATTCGTTTTGGAGCGTGGCCGTCAATAGGCCCGGGTCGGAATCGGAGACATAACAATCCCCTTCCCCGCCCGAAACCAGGACAGTTTGGACCACGCAGGAGAAACCCGGTTCACAAGGGGTTCGGCCTGATTTCGCCGGACACTTTTCGCCAATATCAGGCGCTTCAGGAACAACCCGCAGCCTACCTCGGGGTTGCCGGCGGCGGCGCGGTGCTGGCGCGGATGACCAGTTCGGCCGGCAGCCGGTGCGACTGCGCGGGTTCGCCCCGGAGCAATTTCATCATGACATCCATCGCGATGGCCCCCAGGCGCAGCTTGGGCTGCCGCACGGTGGTCAGCGGCACCCGGAAAAACTCGCTGGTGAGGATGTTGCCGAAGCCCACGACGCTCAGTTCCTGCGGCACCCGCCAGCCCTGGTTGAGCAGCGTGTCCACCGCGCCGATGGCGGTGAGATCATGCGCGCACTGGAGCGCGGTGGCGTCGGACCGCTCCTGCATGAACTGCAACGCGGCCGCCGAGCCCTCCTCGATGGTGGAACCGGCGTTGAACATCAGCTTGTCGTCCAGCGGAACCCCCGCGTCGCGATGGGCCCGGCGATAGCCTTCCAGGCGCAGCTGGGCCCACGGCGCGACCATCGGTCCGGCGAAAAACACGATGCGCCGGTGCCCCAGCTCCAGCAGGTGCCGCGTCGCGGCGGCGCTGGCGGCAACATCATCCGTCTCGATGGCGGGGTACTGCTGGCAGAAGGGCGCGCGATGCCCGAGGATCACGGTCGGAATGCCGTGGCGCGACAGCTCCTCGTACGCCGGTGAACTCTTCTCGAAACGGTACACCGGGGTGATGAACAGCCCGTCAACCCGGCGCGCGATCAGCCGGCGCAACACCGCCTCCTCCCGTTCCGGGCGGTTCAGCGTGTGGGTAAGAATGAGATCGTAGCCCAGCTCATGGGCCCGCTCCTCGATCGCCATGACGATGCGCGCATTGATCGGATTCGTGCTGGCGGAGATCACCAGGCCCAGCAGGCGGGTGGTGCGGCTCCGCAGCTGCTGCGCGCTGATGTCGGGCACGTAGCCCATGTCGGCCGCGAGCTTGCGGATGCGTTCCTTGGTGGCGGCGGAGAGGTCTGGCTTGTTGCGCAGCGCCTTGCTGACGGTCATCACGGACACACCGGCAACGGCGGCGATTTCTTTGAGGCGAACCATGGGGTAAAATCAGAGGTTGCCGCCGGACCAGCCAAACTTCTGGCGCAGCGTGCTGAAGAAACTGGTGCCCGCGAGGCGGATGAGCCGCACGGTGCGTTGGCTCCGGCGGATGACCACCGTGTCGCCGGCGCCCAGGTCGGTCTGCCCCTGCCCGTCCGCCGAGAGCGATCCCAGCAGGGGCGAACTCAGCAGTTTCACGCGCACAGTGGAATTCAGGCTGATCACCAGCGGGCGGATGCTGAGCGTATGCGGGCAGATGGGCGTGAGGGTTAGCACGTCGGCGTCGGGGCTGACAATCGCCCCGCCGGCCGCCAGCGAGTAAGCCGTGGAACCGGTCGGCGAGCTGGCGATAAAACCGTCGCAGCGATAGCGCGTGAGCAGCTCGTCGTTCACCCACACCTCGATCTCGATGAGCCGGGAGGTCACTCCGCGGCTGAGCACAAAGTCGTTCAGCGCGATCTCGGTGGAAGGCTGGCCGCTGCGGATAACCGTCGCCTCCAGCAGAGAACGCTCCTCGATGACGAAGCGCCCGGCGGGAATCATTTTCAGCGAATCGGCCAGCCGCGCGGGCGGAACGGCGGTGAGAAAGCCGAGGTGCCCGGCATTGATGCCCAGCAGCGGCACCGGCAGGCCGGCGATCTCGCGCGCGACCCGGAGCATTGTGCCGTCGCCCCCAAAGACGAGCAGCAGATCCATTGACCG
>CAINEA010000444.1 GCA_903847525.1 uncultured Acetobacteraceae bacterium
CGACGCGGACGGGGCGACACTGATCCCGCGCGGCGCCAGGCCATCGGGTCGATCGCCGAAATCACGCCGTCCCATCAATACAGGCTATATGTGGAACGAAGACGCGCCGTTTATGCGCGGGTTTTCACCGCCGCTAACACTTGCAGCAACTGGCGCAGGAACATGGCGAGTTGATCGGCCCGCATCTATGGACCGGCGTGACCCGCGTGCGTCCGGGCGCCGGGATCGTCGTGGTCGGCAACCCGGCTCAGTGCGCCGATACGTTGCAGCAGTTCATCGACCTGGGCTGCAGCTCGTTCTGCCTGTCCGGCTACCTGCACGATGCGGAAGCCACGCGCTTCGCACGCTGGGTGCGGCCGCTTCTGGCGGACCGCAACCCAGGCCGCATGCCCGCGGCGTAACGCACGCGCCTATCCCCAGGGGCTTTCAGCCACCGCGTTCCGCGCGGCGATGCGGCCGAATGCCAGGCATTCGCCGATATTGCCGGTGCCCTGATACAAATAGCTGTAGATCGACCCTAGCTCTCCGGCGCTGTATAGCCGCGGGATCGGCCTCCCGTTCGGCCGCACGATCTGCGCCCGCTCGTTGCGCCGCGGACCGCCCTGGGTGTTGAGCATCGAGGGCGAGAGTTCCACCGCATAGAACGGACCGTTGACGATCGGGTTCATCATCAAGGTGCGGCCGAATTCCGCATCCTGCTTCGCCGCGCAGGAATCGTTCCAGCGGCCGACCGTGCCGGTCAGCACCGCGGGGTCCAGACCAATGACCGCGGCAAGCGCCTCCAGGCTGCCGGCGGACTTGATCCAGCCTTTCGCCAGTTCAGCGCTGTTATCCGCGCTCCAATCGTACCGCTCGACGATCTGCGTCCATCCATGGCTCGGGTGCTTGTCATAGATCGGGCCGGCGGAAAAATGCGTGTGATCGAAGATCAAATACATCGGGCACGGGGTGGCCAGCGGCAACCAGTTGCCGTTGACCGGAACCTTGCCGTGCCGGGTCTTGAACTTCTCATCCGTGAAGCGCCTGCCATCCGGCCCCACCACGATCGCGCCGCCCGGCAGCTCCTTGCTGTAGTGCAACGCCTGCATCGAGAATGTGGTCGGCACCTCCGGTACCTTCAGCGCCATGGAAGGTCCGGCATAGTTGTTCATGTGCCACAGATCGGCGCCGACCGACATCGCCATCGTGATGCCGTCCCCCTCGTTGTACGGGCTGCCCGATGTGTAGCAATAGGGAACCCCAGGCAGGTAGTTGCGGATCATTTCCTGGTTGTTCTCGAAGCCGCCGCAGGTCAGCACAACGCCCTTGCTGGCCTTCACCGTGATCGGCTTCCCACCTTTTAGGGCGCGCACGCCCAGAATTTCCTTGGTGATATCGTTCTGAATAAGTTCCCGCCCCGGCGTTTCATACAGGATGGGTATGGGGCGCTCCTTCACCAGGCGCTCGAACAATTTCCAGGTGTAGGAATAGCCATAGGTCGGGCCATCGTGAAACTTATGCACGCAGTCCGCGCCCGGCAGATCCGGGAATTCAATGCCGACCGGCGGATGCTGGTGCTCCTGCGGATCGCCGCCGAGGCTGCGCAGCCAGGCATTGTTTTGGCCCATCTCCTCCGCCCAGACCCGCACCATCGTCTCCGGCACGGTGTACGGCCCGCATAGCGCGGTGAGGTAGGCAACGGCGCTGTCGGCCGACGATGTGTTCAGATAGCCCTGGCCCGCAACCCGCGTATTGCCGCCTTCCTGTCCCTCCGGGGCCTTTTCCAGGATAACGACCTTGGCTCCCAGATCATGCGCCGTGACAGCGGCAGCCATACCCGCCGCGCCGAAACCGACGACGACGACATCGGCTTCCACGTCCCATGGATGTGGCACTGAAGATTGGCTTTCCATCACGAATTCCTGCTGGCGAGGCCGTCCCAAAATGGACCGGCGCGGATCTGGTCAAATTGATACCCGGTCGAGACGTATGGATATCTCCCCGCCATCGTTTCCTCTACCGGCTCCTGCTCGTCAAGGACACCAAGGAACCGGCGCACGAGGAAATTATATAATTACGTTTGGAATTTTTCTTACCGGCCGAAAGGCCTCAGACGGTGATCACCACATAGTCCTGCTCGATAGCCACGGGCACAGTCTCGGCCGCGAACGGACCCTTGGCAAGTTCGGAGCCCGGCTCGATCTCAACTGCATACGTGCGTGCCTGTACGCTGTCCGGTTCGCACCAGGATTGGCCGGTCCGGATGTCGAACTCCCAGCAATGCCAGGGGCAACGTAGCATTTCCCCCCGGTGTGTCAGTTCGTATTGGCCCGGAGATTTGGACACCAGGCGGCTGAGGATCTCGCCGCGGCACAGCGGGGCGCCCTGGTGCGGGCAGCGGTTGATCAGTGCGAAGAATTCGTTGTTGACGTTGAAGACGCCGATTTCCCGGCCCTTCACCGTGACCAATTTGCAGGTGCCCGGTGCAATCTCACCGACCGCGGCGACGACATGACGGCTCATGCTCAGTCCAGGTGATACAGCGCGCGGGCATTGTCGACATAGATCTTCTGCCGCCATTCCTCGGGCAGCGGCACCTTGAACGCATATCGCGGATCGTCCTGGTCCCAATGCGGATAGTCGGTGGAGAACATCACCCGGTCGACGCCGATCCATTCCAGCGTGGACAGCATGTCCCGCGGGCGTTCCGGTTCCTCGATCGGCTGGGTGGTGACCCAGATATGCTCGCGGATATATTCGGACGGCGCCTTGCGCAGATGCGGCACTTCGGCCCGCAGCCGTTTCCAGTGCTTGTCCAGACGCCAGGCCAGCGCCGGCAGCCAGGCGAAGCCGCCTTCCACCAGCACGATCTTCAGATTGGGGATCGCTTCGAACACGCCCTCGCACACCAGGCTGGTAACCAGCGTCTGCATGGTCTGCACGTAGGACGGATGTTCCTCATGATAAAAGGACGGCCAGCCGCCACCGGTGGACGGGTGGCCGTTGGTGCCGCCCAGGTGCAGCGAGACCGGAAAATCCGCCTCGGCGCAAGCCCGCAGGATCGGCCAGTAGCGCTGCCGGCCGAGCGGTTCCAGGCCGCGCGGCGGGATGTTCACCTGGGCGAAACGCCGGTCCGTGGCACGCTTCTCGATCTCGGCGATCGCGGCGGCCTCGTGCTCGATATTCACCTGCACCGATGCCTTCAGGCGCGGATCGGGAATACACCAGCGGGCCAATTGCCATTCATTGGTGGCCACCGCCATCGCGGCGCCGAATTCCACGTTGCGTTCGGCCGCGGCCCCGCCCACCAGGGGCGCCAGCAGGCCGTAGGCAACATCGAACAGGTCCAGCAATTGCGCCTGCATCGTCGGCAGGTCCGATCCCGGGAAGCCGCCACTGGCCGGCCAGGCGTCCATGCGTTGGCCATTGCCGGGCGACATGCGCGGGTAATTCGTGGCCTTGGCCAGCCCCTGCCGCGCCCGCCCGCCGATAGTGCGGCGATGCTCCCGCCAGCGCTCCGACAGGAACGGATCGAATTCCTCGGACGACTGCCGCACGAAGGGGTGCACATCGCAATCGATGAAGCCGGTAAACCGCTTGTCGATGTTTTCCGCCTGCCGCCCGGCCTCCGGGTTGCGATCCAATACGGTCACGTTCATCGCAGCACCTCCTTTGTGTCCAATCCGGCCAGCCCAGGCAGAATGACCCTGTCAGAATAACCCTGTCAGGATAGCCGAGGATATGTCGCCAGCGGGTTGTCGATCAGAATTTTCTTAATCAAGTCGGGTGGCAGGCCGTTCGGCATGGCCTCAATGCCGTCGAAGTGCCAGTGCGGATAGTCGGTCGAAAACAGCAGCATCTCATCGGAGCCGATCTGCTCGATCAGGGTCTGCACCTGGCTTTGCTCGGGTGGCTCGTCGAAGGGCTGGATGGTCAGGCGAACATGTTCGCGGATGATTTCCGACGGCAGCCGGTCCACCCAGGGCGTTTCCGCGCGCACGCCGCGCCAGGTCTTGTCGATGCGCCACAGATAGGCCGGCAACCATGTCACGCCGGATTCGATCAGCACCACCTTCAGCTTGGGAAACTTGACGAACACGCCCTCGGTCACAAGGCTGTTCAGCACGGCACCGAAGCCGGGGGCGAATGACACGTAATCTTCCAGGTAGAAGGATGGCCAGCCGAGCCCGCTCGGCGGATGGCGAAAGCTGCTGCCGGCATGAATGCCGACCGGCAGGCCGTGCCGCTCTGCCGCCGCATAGATCGGCCAGTTCTGCCGACGCCCCAGCGGCAGCTCGGTCAGTTCCAGCATCAGCACCTGAACGAAGCGCGGATCGGACGCACAGCGGTCGATCTCCTCCGCGGCCAGATCCGCGCTGTGCGGCGGCACCACGATGGAGGCGCGCAGACGCGGGTCGCGATCGAGCCACTCGGCCGCGACCCAGCGGTTGATCGCCCGGCAGAGTGCTGCCGACAGATCCTCGCTGAACATCGCCTGGGCGCCGTGCAGCACGTTGCAGATCGCAAAGCGGGACTGGAAGGGCTCCAGCACCTGGCTGCGCAGCAGGTCGAAATCGCTTCCCGGGATGCCGCGCGCCGGACGCCAATCCGGGCGACTGTTCAGGTCGGCATTTACCGGAAAGGCGCTGAGTTCCAAATTGTCCGCCTCAAGACCGCGCCGCAGAATATGTTCGCGCCAATACTCGTCCAGATACGGCAACAATGCCCGCGTGCTGGGCACCGCGGGATGAATGTCGCAATCGATCGCCTGCATCGAGGAGGGGTTCACCGGCTCCACTTTCGTCGCTCGTTGGCGCAAATTCGGACGTTGCTTGAATTACCTTGCCGCAACGCTAGGCGATCCGGCATGCCCAGTCCAGCGGAGCGGAACAGCCGGCTTACCGCTCAACGGCGTTTCATCGTCGGGTCGAGCGCGACACGAAGCGCCTCGCCCAGCGTGTTGAACGCCAGCGCCGTCAGCAGGATCGCGATCCCGGGCGCATACATCTGCTCGGGGGCGATTTCCATGTACGTATAGGCGCGGGCCAGCATCGCCCCCCAGCTCGGCTGCGGCGGCTGCACGCCCAGGCCCAGAAAGCTCAGGCTTGCTTCCGCCAGCAACGCCACGGCCAGCAGCAAGGTAACCTGCACGATCACCGGCTGGATCGCATTGGGCATGATGTGGCGCAGGATGATCCGCCCCAGGCTGGCGCCGAAGCAGCGTGCCGCATCCACATACAGCTCCTGCTTCACCACCAGCGTTTGCGCCCGCACCAGCCGCGCAAGCTGCGGCGAAAACACGATCCCCACCGCCAGCATGCCGTTGGTCAGCCCGATGCCCAGCGCCCCTGTCACGCCGATCGCCAGCACGATCGCGGGAAACGACAGCAAAGCGTCGATCACCCGGCTGATCACATCATCCACCCAGCCCCCCAGGAACCCTGCCAGCAATCCGATGGGAATGCCGATCACGCAGGCAACGGTCACGGCCAGGAAACTGGCATACAGCGTCGCCGGAGCGCCGTGGATCAACCGGCTCAGGATGTCCCGACCGAGATCGTCCGTGCCGATCCAGTGCTGCAGGCTCGGCTCCGCCAGCGTATCGTTGGCGTTCTGTGCCGTGGGCGAATAGGGCGCGACCACCGGGGCCAGCACGGCCAGGATGAACAGACCCACCAGGAAGACGAGGCTGCCGCCAGCCGCGGGATTGCGCCAGGCCCAGCGCAGGACAGAACGGATCATTTTAGGCCAACTCGTGGATCGAGGATCGTATACAGCACGTCGATCAGCAGGTTCAGGCAGATCACGATCACCACCATCGCCAGAACGACCCCCTGCACCACCGGAAAATCCTTATGGATGGCGGCATTCACGATCAGGCTGCCCATGCCCGGAATGGCAAACACCGCCTCCACCACAACCGTCGCTCCAAGCAGCCGGTTCACCAGCAGGCCGATCACCGTCAGCAGTGTTACACTGACGTTCTTCAGCCCGTGCTTCCAGAGGATGGACGCGGACGACAGACCCTTCGCACGCAGGGTGCGGACATATTGCGACGACAGGATTTCGATCAGCGCGCTGCGCAGCTGACGCACCACTTCCGCCACGCCGCCGGCGGCCAGCGCCAAGGCCGGCAGGGCCGCGTGTAGCAAGGCCTTCGAAGGATCCTTGCCCAGCGCCACGGATCCGGTAGCCGGAAACCAATTGTACGACAGCGCGAATGTCGCCACCAGGATCATCGCCAACCAGAAGTTCGGCAACGCCACACCAAGCGAGGCAAAGCTGGTAACGGCCGTATCGAGGCGCGACCCAGGCCGCGTCGCCGCCAGGATGCCAAGCGGAATGCCAACGACCAGGGAAACCACCAGGGCAAGCCCGACAATCAGCAGGCTGGTGGGAAACCGGTGCAGGATCTGGTCCAGCACCGGCTCATTCGACAGATACGAGCGCGACAGATCCAGGTGCATCGCGTTCCACAGCCAGCTCGCGTACTGCACCAGGAACGGCCGATCCAGGCCGTAGCTTTGGCGGATCTGCGCGATGCGGACATCCGTGGCATTGTCACCCGCCAGCGTGACAGCGATATCCCCCGGCACCAGTTGCAACAGCCCGAAGACCACGAACGTCGCCAGCAGGATCACCGGGATGATCTGCGACAGGCGCCGCCCGATCATGCGTAAGGTCCCGTGCATGCCCGCGGCTCAGCCTTCCAGGTAGACGTCTTCGAATTTCGGCTTGCCGAGCAGATTGGGCCGATAGCCCTTCACCTTCGCGTTATGGGCGTCCATCTCGAACTGGAACAGCAGCGGCACCACCAGCGCGTTGTCCGTCACCAGGCGCTGCAAGACGGCAAACGCCTTCTTGCGGCTTTCGATATCTTCCGCGGCTCGGGTCGCGCGCAACGCCGGCCCGATCTCCGGCACCGCTTCCACGCGCGAGGGGTTATAATAGGCGCCGGCGCCGAACAGCAGCTGATAGGTCAGGCTGGGGTCCGGCCGGCCGGTCCAGGCACTGAGAAACCCATCGCCCTTCCTTTCCGACAGGAACGCCGCCGACATTTCGGCCAGGCTGCCATTGGTGAAATGCAGGCGAATGCCGGCCTTCTTGTATTGCTCGATCAGCACCTCCTGGCGCTGCTGCGAGCGCTGGTCGGTATAGCCGATCATGTTGATGTCGATCCCATCCTTGTAGCCAGCCTCGGCCAGCAATCTGCGCGCCTTGTCGGGATCATAGGGATAGGCATTGTCCAGCGCCTTGTCGTGCGCCCAATGCGCGGCCGGCAAGGTCAGCACGGCGGGTTCGGACAGCCCGTTCATCGTCGCCTTGTTGAACTCCTCCCGGTCCACGGCATAGTTCATCGCCTGTCGCACGCGCACATCGTTGAAAGGCGGCCGCCCCCAGTTCAGATACAGCTGCACGCAATAGAGCGTCGGCCCGGAAACCGCCGTCAGCCCCTTGGCCCTGTCGATCACCTGCTTCTGCTGCGGCGACAGGAAGTAGATGAAATCGTTCTGACCGGCGATCACCGAGCGCAGGCCGGTATTGATCTCGGTAATGATAGACAGCTCCACGCCATCCAGATAGGGCCGGCCAGGCCGCCAATATTGCTCATTGCGCGTCACGACGATCTTTTCCGCATTCGCCCAACTGACGAACTTCCACGGCCCGGCCCCGACCGGATTGCGATCGTGATCCTTGCCCCGTTCCTGCACCGCCATTGGCGAGCACATCATGCCCGCCCGGTCCGACAGGATCAGCGGCAGGGCGGTATCGGGCTGGGACAGCTTCAACGTCACCTGATTAGGACCGCTGACCGTCACATCCGTTACCGTTTCCAGGTCCGGGCGGATGTTGGAACGCTCGCCACTGCGGTTGCGATCGAGGTTGAACTTCACCGCCGCCGCGTCGCATTGGGTGCCATCGTGAAACAGCACGCCAGGGCGAATATTCAGCACGAACGTGGTCGGATCCGGAAACGACCAGGATTCAGCCAGGCCCGGGATCGGCTGCAAACTGGCATAGTCGTACGCCACCAGGGTGTCGAACATCGTGTACAGGAACACATGGTCCGACCCCGCCCCGCCCGTGGCGGGATCGAGGCTGGAAGGGTTCGCCGGAGCGGACACCCGCAGGATGCCGCCCTTGTGCGGCGTCCCCTGGGCCAAAGCTGAGCCGGACAGCGTCCCGGACAGCGCCGGAAGGCCGCCGAGCAAAGCCAGAAATCCACGCCGATCGAGCCCAATCCAGTTGCCCATGGATGCCGCTACCTTCTTCTGGTCATTTGATTTCATCGAGAATTTCCGGTCACCGAGCCGGCGAAATGGCAGGCCACGAAATGGCCCGGAGTCAGCTCGCGCCATTCCGGCTCGTCGGTTGCGCAGATGCCCTGCATGGCCGGGCACCGTGTGCGGAACCTGCAGCCGGACGGAGGATCGGTCGGGCTGGGAATTTCCCCCTGCAGGATGATCCGCCGCGCGCCGCGCATCGTGGACGGCAACGGGATCGGCTCGGCCGAAAGCAAGGCTTCGGTATAGGGATGCAAGGGCTGGCGCGTCAGCGCCTCCGCCGGACCCATTTCCATGAACCGCCCCAGATACATCACCGCGATCCGGGAGCTGACATGCGCCACGACGCCAAGGTCATGCGTGATGAACAGATACGTCAACCCGAATTCCCGCTGCAGATCGGCAAACAGATTGAGGATGTCGGCACGGATCGACACATCCAGCGCCGCTACCACTTCATCGCAGACGATCAATTGCGGCCGGACGGTCAGCACCCGCGCGATATTGATGCGCTGCTTCTGCCCACCGGATAGCTCATGTGGATAGCGCTGCGCGAAATCACTGCGCAGCCCAACACGGTCGAGCATTTCCAGGGCGCGGCGGTCGCGTTCGGCACGCGGCATTTCCGCCGCGATATCCAGCGGTTCCCGGATGGAATCGAGAATGGTCATGCGCGGATTAAGCGCCGCGTTGGGATCCTGGAAGATAATCTGAAACGCGCGGCGACGATGGCGCAATTCTGACGCCGACAGCGTGTACGGGTCGGTGCCGCCGTGCAGAATACGCCCCTCGCTCGGCTTGAGCAGACAGACCACGGCACGCCCGAGCGTCGTTTTGCCTGACCCCGACTCGCCGATCACACCGAAGGTTTCACCCGGCTCTATCGCGAAATCGACGCCGTCGACCGCCCGCACCGTCTCGCCCCGGTTCTGGGTAGGAAAGCCGATGCGCAAATTCTCCGCGCGCACGACAGGCGAGCCGGCGCCGCTCACGCCAGCGCCTCCAGATCCGTCAACGCGCCAGGCAGCACGAGTTCACCCTGGCGGATGCACCGCACGTGGCGCCCGGCGTCGATCGGCACAAGTTCCTGCACCCCGGCGCACTCGGGCGATCGGTGTGCACAGCGTTCCGCGAACCGGCAGCCCGTAGGCATCGCACGCAGGCTGGGCACCCGCCCGGCGATGGATGGCAAATTGGCACCCGGACGGCTCAGGCGCGGCAGCGAGCGCAACAGGCCGGAGGTATAGGGATGGCGCGGACGAACCAGGGCATCGTCCACCGGACCGTCCTCCACCACCTCCCCGGCATACATCGTCAGCATCCGCGTACAGGTCTCAGCGACGACCCCGAGATCATGCGTGATGAACAGGAGCGCGGTGCCGTTGCGGCCACTCAGATCCAGCAAAAGATCGATGATCTGCGCCTGGATCGTCACGTCCAGCGCCGTCGTCGGTTCGTCCGCGATCAGCAGGCGGGGTTCGCATACCAACGCGATGGCGATCATCGCGCGCTGGCGCATTCCGCCGGACAATTGATGCGGATAGCTGTCATGAACCCGGGCAGGGCTGGCGATGCCGACCCTGGCCAGAGCCTCGATGGCGCG
>CAINEA010000445.1 GCA_903847525.1 uncultured Acetobacteraceae bacterium
CACAGGCCCATCATCAGCAGCAGAAAAGGGATTCAATTGAATTAGAAAAGGCGCTATAACTTCGTTGCCCCCTCGCACGGGTAGGGGGATGTGGAACTGGCCGGAGTCTCTCTTAACTCACCCGGATTCCTGTCCAACGAATGGGGTCCACCTCACTGGTCCTGAACGGTCAAAACCTTTCCACATAGTCTCCGTCCCCATTTTAGAGTGGCGAGTTCTTGAGAATATCATTCCCTATAGGCTCCGAATGGTTGGTGAACATCAACTGCGGGAGACAACGCCCAATCAGCATCTAGAGCATGGCGCGTGCGATTAGCAGACGGCTACCCCAGTAAGACTAGAGGAACTTATCCAGACTTAAGGACCTTTCCTGCCGGCACAATCGGACGGCAGGGTTCAGGCATCTCTGCCTGAACCCCTATTTCTTAATGAACGTCCCGGATGTTCATGTAAGAACTGCCACTTGCGCTATCCACGCCGAAGGTCAATGACAAGCGGCCATTGCTTAGGTCGGAGGTGCTGAACCCTGCCAATGTCAGCGAAGCCGTAGCCTGTCCAGGTGCAGAAGCGTGGATGGTCAAGCCGGTATAGCCTGCCGCGCCTTGGTTGTTCGCATACCCAAAGCTAAAGCCCCAGTCGTTGACGCCCCAGATCGTCGCGTTGTCTCCCTGGTGGAAGTTCACCACGGTGCTCCAGATATCGACGGGTGAATTGCGGTCATCGACAAAGAACGTGTCGGTTCCGGTTCCGCCAACCAGGAAGTTCGACCCGGCTCCACCATCCAGCACATTCTTCCCACCGTGAACCGAGATAGCATCGTTGCCGCCACCGCTATGGATGAACCAGTTGTCCGTGGTCACCGACACGTTCAGGCTATCCGAGGTCACACTGATGAACTCACTGGTAACACCGGAAACGGGTCCGGTGTAGGCCGTCGGGGCACCAGCACCCGGCAGGTTGGTCGTCGTATCGAGCGTTGCGAAACCAGGCACGCTGACCGAATACACATCCGGCCGTGCCGCCACCGTGGCGGCATTTGCGACCGGAACACCTGTCACCGCCAGTTTGTAGCCTGCCGCCAACTTACCCAAAGCGGACGTATCGGTAGTCAGCTGGCTATAGGTGATCACCATATGCTGATCGCCTGTCAACGCAACCGATGTCAGATGGCTGTCGCTGTTCAGGGCGTTCAGGCCGGCGGACACATTGGCCGGGCTGTCGGTGATCGTGAAGCCGGTGACATGGACATCGTTCTGCAGCGCCGTCGCACCCGACACCGAAGCGCCGCTGACCACCAAACCGTAGCTGCCGGTGAACTTGGAGAGCACGGAGACGTCATAGGCCGTGTAGTCCGCGTAGCTGGTCGGGATGGACGGGGTGCCGCCATCGATAAAGCCTATGTGCGTGATCTTGCTGTCGGCGGCCAGCGCCGGCAGGTTGGCCATCACCGTCGCCGAATTGTCCGACACCGTGAAGGAGCTAACCTTCGCATCACCCTGCAGGCTGCCGGCCATGGAAACCGGCGCACCGCTCACCACCAACCCGTAGCTGCCGGTGAAGGCTCCGATCGCCGCGCCGTCGGCCGTATACTGGCCGAAGGTCATCGGCACCTGAGCCGGGCTGCCGCCACTGAACGCGATCGAGCTGATCTTATTGTCGGCATTCAGCGACCCAAGGGAGGCAACCACGTTGGCCGGGCTATCGAGGATCCCGATCGACAGCACATGCGGATTGAGCTGCAGCGCCGCGACGGCCGATACCGGGGCATCGGTAACCGTGAACGAGTAATTGCCGACGAGCTTGCCGATCGCCCAGCTATCCGCATTGAGCTGCGCCCACGTGATCGGCAGCACCGGCGTTCCCGGGTCGGTCAGCGTGATCGAGGTAAGCGCGGTATCCTCGTTCAGTCCATCAAGGTGTAGAGCGACATTCGCCGCGCTGTCCAGCACCGAGACGCCCACGACAAAGGGGAGCGGGTTAGAAGCCGCCAAACTTGCCGGCATCTCGGTAACGACCAGGTTGAAGGAACCAACGGTCATTTTTCCCAGTGCATTAGCACCGGCTGTCCACCTCGCAAAGCTGCTCGTCAGGGTCGGCGTGCCGCCATCAGTAAACCCGATGTGGGTCAGATTGCCGTCCGTGGCCAACTGATCCAGATAGGTCAGGACATTGGCGGAGGTGTCCGTGACCGTGAACCCGGTCACATGCGCCGCGACGTTCAATGCCGCGCCAGCCGACGCCGGGGCGTCGCTGACCACCAGACCGTAGCTGCCGGTGAACTTGCCGAGCACCGAGCTGTCTGCGGTGTAGTCGGCAAAGGTCAAGGCCAGCGACGGCGTGCCGCCATCGGTGAACGCCACCGAGGTAAGCTTGGTGTCTACGTTCAGTTCGTCGAGGTTGGCCAGCACATCGGCCGAGCTGTCGGAAACCGTGAAGGACAGCACATGTGGGGAAGCCTGCAGATCGTCCGCCGCCGACGCCGGCGCCCCGGTGACCACCAGACCGTAATTGCCCGAGAACTTGGCAATCGCCGTGCTGTCCGCAAGATAGTGGGCGTAGGAGACGGTTATCGTGGCCAGGCCCACATCGGTGAACCCGATCGAGCTGATCTTGGCATCGCCGTTCAGCGCGGCCAGGTCAGCCGAGACGTGCGCCGCGCTGTCCAGAACCGAGAACGCGAGAACATAGGCATCGCCATTTACGGTCCCGGCATCTGCGGCCGGCACGCCGCTCACGGTCAGCGCATACGGTGCCGCAAACAGGCCGATCGCATGGCTGTCGGCAGAGTACTGCGTGTAGGCGAGCGCCACCTGCGGGGTGCCGCCGTTAGAAAACTCGATGGACGTGATCTTGCCGTCGCTGTTCAGCGCATCGAGAGCCCCGACCACGTTGGCACTGCTGTCGAGCACCGTGAACGCCGTGACCAGAGGGTTCACCTGCACCGCGGTGGCTTCCGAGACCAATGCGTCGATCACCTCGATGGCGACCACGTGCGCGTTGGCCTCCATGATGGAGATCTGCGGCACCTGGACGTTGGCGACATCCAGTTCATAGGCAGGCGTGCCCGCGAGCAACGCCAACAACGTATCCGTGTCGGCGGCCGGACCGACCAGTTGGGCGTAGTCGATCGCCACGGGATCCGCCGGTGTCACCACGATCGCGGTCAAGTGGCCGTACAGGTTCAGCGCATCGAAGGAAGCGCCGGAGATGTTGGACGCCGTATCGGAGACGGTGAAGGTCTGGACCAGCGTATCCGCGTTGATCGTCGCGGCGTCCGCCACGGGCACGCCGCTGACGGTGTACCTATAGCCAACCGGCAACGCCGCCTTGGCGGCAGGGTCCGTGGTATATTGGGTATAGGTGAGCGCGATCGGCGCCGGGCTATCCGTGACCGTGATCGCGTGCAGTTGCGGATCGCTGTTCAGGGCAACGAAATGGGCCGAGATGTTTGCCGCAGTATCGACGACGTCCACGGTGGCGACGTGAGCATCCCCTTCGACGCTCAGGGCCTGCGTCACATCCGCGCCGGTAACGTGCAGCTTATAGCCGGCACCGCGATCCATCGCCGCCAGGACATCGGCGTCGGCAACGTAGTCCGCATAGGTGATCGAAATCGGCGTCGCCGGATTGGTCAGTGTGATGGACCCCAGATGCCCATTCGTATGCAGCGCCGTGATGTTGGCCTGGACCTGCGCCGCGGAGATGCCGGTAATACCCAGGGAATAGGCACCGGTAAACTCACCGATCACGAAATTGTAATCCTGTGTCCAGTCGATCACGACCGCTGGGGTGCCGCCGTCGCTGAAGGATATCCCTTGCGGCAGCAGCTTCGTATCGCCTTCCAGCGCCACCAGGCCCGCCTGCACGTGGGCGGCCGTATCATGGACCTTGAACGTTACCGCGCCGCCATAAGGCTGCGTGTAGGCCTGCACTAAGGGCGCGAAGGCGACGGTGACGTTGTCCACCTCCAGCGGAAGCGCCCCGACATGGGTATCGTTGCTTATCTGCTGGAAGGTGAGGACCGGCAGGCCGCCATCGGTGATGACCAGTCCTGTCAGCTTGCCATCGAGGTTCAGCGCGTCCCAGGCCGCGGAGATGTTCGCCGCGGTGTCGGAAACCGTGAATGTTGCGACGTCTGAGTAGCCTTGGAAAGACGAGGCATCCGCCACCGCCACGCCGCTGACATTGATCGCGTATGACCCAGTGAAAAGGTCGGTCGCCCCTTCGTCATTTTTTAATTGATCGGCAGAGATGTCGACCTGCGCAACACCCGGATCAGTGAAACCAATTGACGTTAGCCATGGCCCTTGGGACGAGATTTCGAGGGCATCGATATACTTCGAGATATTCAGCGCGCTATCCGAAATAGTATAGGCATAGGCGAACTCGTTGTCGTCCAAGATGGCAGCTTGAGCAGCCGGCGCTCCGATAACGTCCACATGCCAATCAGCCGGTCCCAGACCTAGCGTACCTTGGATCAGGCCGAATACCGAGTAGATCGCTGGAGTATTGTATTGCGCCCACGGCACCACCAGGGCGACCGGCGTTGTATCGGTCAGCGCGATCGCGGTCAGCTTGCCGTCGCCGGCCAGCGCCGGCAGGTCGGCGGCCACATTCGCGGCGGTATCCTTAATCGAGAATGCCGTCACGTGCGGAGAGTCCTGCACCGCGGCGGCATTTGCCACGGCTACATTCAGCACGGTCCAGGCAGGGCTGTTCAACGCTGATCAGATTTCTTTGTATGCCAGGATGTGATCCAGGTTGAGCGCCCCGTGCCAGAGTGCACTCGCGACATTGGTGACGCGGTTTTTTCGCAAGATGTTGA
>CAINEA010000446.1 GCA_903847525.1 uncultured Acetobacteraceae bacterium
CATCGGCCACCTCACGCGCCCGGGTCGGCATGTGAAGCGTTGGCTGGTCGCGGCGCACAAGAGTCAGGCCTTTAAAGGACCGCGTCACCAGCACCGCCTCGCCATCGGTTGCGGCCAGCGTCGCCTGGCCGGCCCGCTCGGCGCCCTTGTCGTCGGCAGCGTCGATCCAGGTCGCCACGCGCACTTCGGTTTCGTTCGGCGTCAGCAGGCTGGCCCCGCGATAGGCGGAGAAATCCGCCCGCTTGGGATCAGCGATGACCAATTTGCCCCGGCCTCGCGCGAGCTTGATCACGTCGGTCAGAACAGCGTCGCACAACACGCCCTTCGCGTAGTCCGACAGCACCACCACCGACACCGAATCCAGCGCCTCGGTCACGACATCGAGCAGCGTCGCTGCGGTACGCGTGTCGATGCTGTCGGTGGTTTCCTCATCCACGCGCAGCAATTGGTGAGATCCGACCATGAAGCGCGTCTTTGCCGTTGTCGGCCGGCCGGGCAGAACGACGAGACGGGCATCGATCCGCTCGACGTCGATGCCGGGCGAGCGCCTCAGCAACGCGGTCACCTCCTCCCCCGCCGTGTCGTCGCCGATGACACCGACCAGGATCGCCTGTCCGCCAAGACTGGCAATATTGAGAGCCACGTTGGCAGCGCCCCCGAGCGTTGCGTGACGTTTGTTCGGCCGTAGCACCGGGATCGGCGCCTCGGGCGAAAGCCGGCCTGCCGTGCCCAGCACATAGCGATCAAGGATGATATCGCCGAGCACCAGCACCCGCGCGCCATCGAGGCGCCGCAGGATGGCGGAGAGATCGGTGTCGCTGGGCAAATGCTCATAATGCGCGGGAAGCCGGTCGTTCATCGGGCCCATCCGGTTAAAATTAACGGTCTGACGATCAAAAACCGGAAATACCATACCCATCATCGCCTGTCCTCGCCTTCGTTGCCGAAGCTGCGCGCGTTGCAGCAGGTTTGTCTTCCGGGCAGCCGGCGTTTATCAACGTGGGGTGATAAAGCGAAGCGTGATCGCATGACCGACCCATTTTTGCTGGCCTTGGCCGATGATCTGGCCCAGCGCGCCGGTGCAGCGATCCTCGCGGTCCGCGCCCGCGGGTTCGAGACCTTGGCGAAAGCGGATGCTTCCCCAGTAACGGAAGCCGATCATACGGCGGAAGCGATCATCGTTGCTGGCCTGCGCGCCGCCACCCCCGAAATTCCCGTGATTGCCGAGGAAGAGGTCGCGGCAGGCCGCATCACGGCTCCCGGCCCGGTATTCTGGCTGGTCGACCCGCTGGACGGCACCCGTGAATTCACCGCCGGCAAGGACGAATTCACGGTCAATATCGGCCTGATCCGTGACGGCCACCCCGTGCTCGGCGTGGTTGGGGCACCTGCGATGGGCGAAACCTTTGCCGGCATCGTCGGACAGGGAGCCTGGAAACGCACCACCGCCGGCCAGGCCCCGATCCACACCCGCCCGCCGCCGCCGGGGGGTTTGACCGTGATGGCCAGCCGCTATCATGCCGCAGGCGCGGAACTGAATGAATTCTTGGCCGGCCAGCCGGTTGCCGAACTGACCAATATTGGCTCCAGCCTGAAATTCTGCCGCGTGGCGGAAGGCCGCGTGGACCTTTACCCGCGCTTCGGCCGGACCATGGAATGGGACACCGCCGCCGCCCAAGCAGTGGTCGAGGCTGCTGGGGGCACGGTTTGCCGAACAGATGGCATCCCCTTACGTTACGGTAAATCCGGTTTCGAGAACCCGTCCTTCATCTGCCGCGGAGCATACAAGTCGCCGCCTACTGGAAGCCGTTCGACACCCACGGACACATGAACGGGCGCGGACCTACACCTTATGCGATGGCGGCGCATTCCTCCCCGCCCTTCCTCCTGAGCCGAAAATTCGGCTACTTCCTGCTCGTCATGGCCGCGATCGCTGTGATCTGGCTGGCGGTTTTTGACCAAATCGCCGAGCAGCGTGCGTCCGACCGGCAACAAGGCGAACAGGACAGCAGCAATCTCGCACGCGCCTTTGCCGAAAACATCTCCCGAACGATCGAGGGGATCGACCAGAGCCTGCTGTTCATGCGCCAGGCCTACGCGGCCAATCCGGCCGCTTTCGATCTGCGCGACTTCGCGAAGAACGGCCAAATGATCAACGAACTGACACTGCAGATCAGTTTGACCGGTCCCGATGGCATCATGTTGATGAACAACGATGGTCCCACCAAGGATCGCGTGGACCTGTCGGACCGCGAACATATCCGCGTTCACATGAATACCGACAGCGACCGGTTGTTCATCAGCCGCCCGGTGCTGGGCCGGGTGTCGGGCAAGTGGTCGCTTCAGTTCACCCGCAAACTGCTTACAATGGACGGTAAGTTTGCCGGCGTCCTCGTTGTGTCGCTGGACCCGTCCTATCTCGCGCGATTCTATAACTCCCTCCAGATCGGCGACGGCTCCGTGATGCTGGTAGGCGACGACGGCGCGGTGCGGGTACGCGCACCCAGCAAGCCCGGCGATAGCGCTTTGGGCAGGACGCTGAGCGCCCCACTTATGGAACGGCTGCTATCGGGGACCGATCACGGCACCTATCAGGCCATCAGCGAAATCGACGGCGTCGATCGGATCAACAGCTACCGCAGGCTGGAGCATCAGCCACTGCTTGTCGTCGTTGGTCTGGCGACCACGGATGTCTTCGCCGACAGCACGCACAACCAGGGCCGCTACCTGGCATTCGGTAGCGTGCTGTCCTTTCTTGTCTTCGCCGTCGCCCTGGAATTGGTGCGGCATAGTCAGACCCGTCAACGTGCCGCGCAAGCGCTGACCGCCACGCTGGAGAACATATCCCAGGGTATCATCATGGCCGACAACCGCGACCGTATCGCGGTGATCAATCAACGGGCGATCGAGTTGCTCGGCCTGCCCGACGAACTGGTCCAGCAAGGGACGAACTTCAGGGATATCCTGGATTGGCAGATCGGCGTCGGCGAATTCGATGCATCCGATCCCGTGACCGCCGAAATCCGCCGGATTGCCGGCACGGGGGGATTCAGCTCCAATCTACAGTTATATGAGCGCGTCCGTCCCAACGGCACCGTGCTGGAAATCCGCACCAAGCAGCTGGACGGCGGGGGAGCC
>CAINEA010000447.1 GCA_903847525.1 uncultured Acetobacteraceae bacterium
TCGCCAATGAACAGAACCGGCGTCTGAACCTGCGTCGGGGTCGTGCCGTATTCCACGGTGAAGCAGAGATCGCGCCGCCAGCATCCGTCCTTGGAAACCTTGTCGTCTGAATAGCTGGCCCGGTAGACCATCGTGCAGTTCGTGCCGTCCGACGCCTGGAACCGAAGCACCTGCGACAGCGCCGCATCCAGATAGCTCGCCAGCGTGTCGCGCTGCGCCGCCGATGGGCACCAACACGAAATCCGAAAGCCCTGCGTCTGTCGGCGCCATTCCTGCACAGCGGTCTGATCCGCCACCACGTTGGTCAATACGGTTGTCGTGGATGGCACAGTCAGGATCGGCCCAACCGCAGAGCCGCCACAGAGCGCCGCCAGCGCCGTTGCCACCGTGGAGGGCGTATCGCCCGCCTGCGTCCGGTAGGCCCACGCCAGCGTTGACAGCGTGCCCGTGGACGCCACGCCCGCGACCTGGCCGAGACTGGCCGTGCCGCCGAACGTCACCGCGTAGCCGTTCACCGTCGCTGTCAGCGTCGGCACGTTCGCCGTCGTCACCGCCCAATCGTTCTGAAAGCGCGTGGTCACGCGGGTCATGCCCTGCTCGGCAAACACCGTGATGTGTGCAATTCCGTTGAACAGGTCCGCATCGAGGACGGAGCTATCCGGCCAGCCGCGGTAAATCTTGATCGTCTCGCCGGTCACGCACGCTTGCGCGGCCATCGGCAGATAAGGTGTCGTGCCGAACAGTGCCGTGGCGCATTGGCTGACGACCGTGCGTTCGATGAGGCTAATATCGGCCATCAGACAACCACCACGCTTGCCGTGATCCGCAGGCCAAGGGCCGTTTCCTCGACGCTCGACACGAGATAGCGCATCGGCTGCGTCTGATCGTCGGCCACGAAATCGCCATATCGGATTTGAACGCCGGCCACCGCCGGTATCAGGATCTGCACCCAAGGAGTGCGGGGATCGCGCGGCAGCCCGGCGTCTCCCCTCTCGCCCTTGGTTCCCTGGGTCATGGAGGCCGGCCACGAGGTCAGCAGCGGCACGGAAGCCTGATCCCCGCCATAGGCGTTCGGCCCCGGTGTGCCAGGCCCTTTGCGCGTGAAGGTCACGCTGTGGTTGCAGCGAACCACCAATGGGGCTGCGACATCATCCAGAGTAGCCACGAAATAAGTGTCGCCGCCAACAAGATAATCTCCGACCAGCAACCCCGTGCTGTCCATCAGCGCATAGTAGATCGGGTTGCCGAATTTCTGCGGGTTGATGAACGTGAACTGCGGAACCGTGTCGAAAGCCGCGAGCGAGGTGTTTAGGTAGTTGGCCGGGCCGATCGGTGAGAGAGCCCCCACAGGCCGGTATTTCATAACCGGCCGGCCAACAACTGTCGCGGCTTTGCCGTAGCCGTAGCGGGATTTCAGCGCGATCGTTGCCGCGTCCATCAGATGATCCGGGCAACGCCGCCCTCACCCAGCGCCGGGCCGGGAGGAAGGCCGAGAAACCCACAGAGGTCGCGCCGGGTCTGGTTGTAAAGCGCGGTCCGGTCCCGCACTTCGGCCTTGTTGTGTGTCCACACGGCGGCCTTGTCGGTATCGAGGTTGCCCGTCGCACCCCATATCGCGCTTTCCAGCCCGTAGAGCGTGGTCAGGTGCAGCCGGATCACCTGAAACTCCTCTGGCCGCGCATTCGTCAGCCGATATTCCATCAGGCCGTAAGCCTGAAAGAACCGCCAGGATTGGAACCCGGCATTGCCAGGCCCATACGACGGATAGCCGCAGAACCGGCGCACGTCGGCCCGCTCCGCGTCCGTCAGAGACGTGGATGCGAGCGTGATTGAGCCGGACATGGGCTAGTAGGACGAACCGTCGCCGCGTGTCAGGTAGACCGAGGCCGAGGCCGTGCCGATCGGCATTGCAGCGGCCAGGAGCGGCCCCATCCGGCCGACCGTAACAAGCATGCGCCCGCTGGCCGGGATGACGTAAGGGCTGGTCACCGTCGCGGCCACGGCGGCTACCGGCAGCGGCGGGTAAAATACGACCGTGACCGGCACCGAGCAGGCGTTGACGATCATCACGTTCTCGCCGTCGCCATCCAGCGGCAACGTTGCGGCAACGCTGGTCAGCGTCGTGGTCAGAGCGATAGCGGTCGTCGCGCCGCCTGCCTTGAACGGTTGAAGCTGGGCCATCAGTTTGCCGAGGACATGGGGGCGGATGCGGCCAGCAACGCGGCCTTGAGGTCCGCTGCAAGCGCGTAGGTGACGCCCTGGCGGAAGGTCAAATGCTGGTCCTTCCAGTCGCTCATGGACATTAGCCGACGTGCTCGATCATCACCGCGCGCTTGTAGGTCGCGTTGGTCGCAGTCGGCAGCGTAGTCGGGTTGGTGGTGATGTCGGACGGAACGGCAAAACCGCCGATCCAATACCAGGACTGCGCGATAATCTGCTGCAGTCGGTCGAGCGGTTCGCGTGTGACCATCACCACTTTGTCTACTTCGGACACGATGCTATCGGCTGGCGCAACGTCGGCGTGGGCCATGCCGCCGAAGTCGCCTTCGATCAGCGCGCCCTGACCGCAGATGATCGGCCGGCGAATGGTCAGGCCGGACAGCACCTGGGTATAGGCTTCCGTGGTGGGGATGAAACGCAGGCCGAGAAAATCGTTGACCATGCCGGCACGGAACACCTGCGCGGCCGAGGTCGCGCCCTGGAACAGCTGCTTGAAGTCCGCATCTGAGAACAGCTGCCGGGCGGAAACCGGATCGAGATAGCAGTTGTAAGCGCCGTCGATTTCCGGCACCGCGTTGAGGCGCAGCTTGGCTACCGCATCCAGTAGGTTGCTCATGGTCAGCACGTCGGACGAAGTGATCAGGGACGTGTTGGTGCGGGCGGACGGGCGGATGATGACGCTGGCGTTCGCCGCCTGCACCGCGATGCCCACGGTGTTGTCAGCGGTCAGTACGTTGGTCGTGGTGGTCAGCTGACCCGAGATCCCGCCTGGCGTGGTCGAGACGTTCGACGCATCGGCAACGGCTGCGCTGACGGTGTAGGTGTTGACGCCGATGGTCACCGACAGCGTGTTGACCGCAGACACCGCCAGCATGGTCGGGCTGGCCGCGCCGGCAATGCCGGTCGGGGTGGTTGTGCCGAAGATATACTGGAAGCCGCGGATGTCATCGACCGATACTGTGGTGGTCGTGGTGCGGGTGGTGACGACGCGGGTATTGCCGCCGAAGTAAGCAGCGAACAGCGCATTGCGGGCAATCTCGTCGAGCGAGCGCATCGCCTGCTCACCGTTGACCTGGGCGTTCTTCAGGAACTGCCCGACGATGCCGACGCGCGAGGTGACCATATTGAGGTCGGTCGTGGCGCCGTATTGGTTCAACGTCAACGTGTACTGTTCGACACCCCAGCCGGTCGGCGTCAGGCCGTTGTCGAGGTTGGTGTTCGTGTTAGCGGCCAGCGGCGTGGTGACGCTCGGCTTGAGGCCGGTGCGCGTCTTGGTCAGCGTCTCACCGATGCCGACGTTGAAATCCTCGCGATCAGCAATGGCTCGATACGAGAGCTTCGAGCGCAGACCGTCCTGGAACTCGCGTTCCAGAAAGCCCTGCTGGATGATCGGCTGCAGGGCGGCGGGGAAATTCTGAAGTGCCATTTTTGGGGGAATCCTTCTGTTGTGAAGGCCCCCTGGCGGTCAGCGCCCGATGGAGCAGAAGCCGGCTGTGCCGACTGATTGAGGTTGGTTAACGGCGGTTGATGACTGCGGTTTTCACCGCGCGGTATTCTGCGTCGTCCATTTCGGTGGCGAGTTTTTGCTTCGGCGGATCGGCGGGCGGCGCGCGATGCGTGCTGGACGAGCTGGACGGCGCACCGAACAGGAACGGCTTTGTCGCCTTCGCATCCTCGAAAAACTTGTCGGGGATTTTCAATTCCCCATCGTCGGTCAAAGTCGCGGCGGATAGGTCCAGCATTTTCAGTCCATCGGGATCGACCATCCCAGCCTGGATCGCCGCGGCCTTCAGTTCCGCGCGCTTGAGGCGATCGGTCGCGGCTGCGGTCACGGATGCCAGAGCGGTTTCATGTTCGGCCTTGAGGGCAGCAACGGCAGCAGCCGCAGCGTCCTTTTCGGCCTTGACCGCGTCCCGATATCGGCGGGCCTGCTTCCGCAGTTCGGTTTCATAGGCCGTTGGTTCGCGTGGCTTGTCGGCCATCGTCACAGTGGCGTCGTCGTCCAGCGCCGGATCAGCCGGCAACGTGGTTTCATTCATGGAGGGATCAGCCCTTGGTCAAAGCCGGGATCAGCCCGGCGCCGTCTCGGTGATCTTGGTTTGCGCCTGCGCTTGCTTCAGTTCCCGCGCGTCGGCGTCGGCCTCGTCCTTGGCGATCTGCGCCATTTCAACGGCCGGATCTTCGATGTCGTAGTCGTTGGCGATGGTCCCGATCGCTGTTTCCCGCGAGATCATGCCGGCGGTGCGGAGCGTCGAGAGCGTCGCTGCCTGCGCCTGCAGATCGGTGTTGGTCGGGCTGAACCATTGCGGCCAGCGCAGGCCGATCGGCTCGTCTGGCAGATCCTTGATCGTCTTGCCGGCGACCGTCAGCGGGTAGATGTGCGAGGCTGCGACGATCATCCGCACCAGGCCGAGCAAGCCCACCTCGCCATAGGAAATCCGCAGATTATCCGCAAGCCAGATCAGCGGCTGATGGAGCATTTCGAGCGCCCGGCCGGACTGCGCGGCGGAAACCTTGTCCGCATTGCTGCGGTTGCCATGCACGCTTTCAAGCGCCATTTCGCGGAGCACCCGAACGTATTCGATGACCGCAGCCGATGCCGTGCCGCCGATTTCCAGCAGCTTCGCATCGCCTTTTTCGGAAACCACCAGCGCATTCGCCGCGCCGCCTAGCATCGGCATATCGGGCGCGGCCGGTTCCTTGATCAGCAGTGTCGGATCGCTGCTGTATTTCAGCCCGCGACCGGCTTGCGATAGCTGGTAGTCGATCTCGATCGAGGTTTCGACGGCTGGCCGGAATGTGCAGGCGCCGTCCACATCGTCGCCGCCGGGCAGATTGCGTATCCAGACCATCGGCACAAAGCCGAAAGAGTGCTTAACCGTGCGCGTGGTGTCGATCTGCATCGGCTTGTCGTCGGCAGTGATCGACTGCGGCAGAAACCACGTTTCTGCGTCTTGGTCCCAAATGCGCTGGAACCAGTGATCTTTGGCCATATCTTGGTCGTTGATCGTATAGCCCGAAGCCCGCAACACGCGGCCCTTGACCTTGTATCGTTCCGTCACGCTCAACAGCACATCGGGCGCTTCCGGGTCGAATGCCGGCGTCAGGAACTTGGTTGGCAGCACCTTGACGAACAGGCGCCCCTTGAGCACCCGCAGCCAGACAGCAACCGATCCGACCGAACCCAGCAACGCTGCCTCGGCCATGACCTGATTGAGCCGCGCATCCTTGACGATATCCGCCAGGTTCTGCGCCGAATCTTTATTCTCGGTCGTCAGGTCGGGAAAGCGCCCCTCACCGAACAGCAGCGAAATGCTGTCCTCGACGACGACGCGCGACAGGCCGTAGCGAACCGATGGCCGGCGTTCGGCCAGCTTGACATATTCGCCGCCCGGCGTGCGCTCGTCCCCGAACGCATATTCGAGAACATCGTAGAGCGTGCCATTCAGCACGCGGGAAAGCACGTCGAGGTTCCACGCCCGCTCTGGCAGATCATGGTCTTGCGGGATCTTGGATGCGAGCGAGCGGAACACCGTCGAGCGTTACTTCTTGCCGCCCTTGGACGGCTTGGCCGGGGCAGGCTTCGGCGCGGGTTTCTTTGCCATGATGGCCTCCTATTAGGTGGATTTGACGCCCTTGCAGGATACCCATGTGCCGGGGCCGCTGATGTAGTAGATGCAGCGGGTGGCGTTGGTCAGCTGCACGCCGGTTGCGGTCGCCACGGCGA
>CAINEA010000448.1 GCA_903847525.1 uncultured Acetobacteraceae bacterium
CTGCGCTGCACAACGCCGTCCAGGCTCAGATCCGCCTGGCCTGGCAGCCGCACCGCCAACTGGCGCAGCGCGATCTGGCCTTGGGTTATTTCCAGTGAAGTTGAAAGCTCACGCATCAGGCCCCCGCCGAACGCCACCGCTTCCGCCTTCAGATCCAGACCGATGGGGAAACCGGCACCGCCCTGCCCCACCCGGCCCAACACGGAAACCCATGGAGCCAATTCCAGCCGGGGCGTCGACAGCCTGGCGTCCACACGCATGGTCGGCGCCAGCCGCAAGCTGGCCGCGCCGTTCAGCGCCGTCGCTCCGTTCGGCCCCGCCAGATCGAGCGTCAGATCATCGAACCGTATCTGATCCCCGGCTGCCTTCAGTGCCGCCGAGACCTTGAAGGCCCCGGCAGGGGCGGCCCCATCCGTCGGCACGACAACCTGCGCGAGGTCCGGGCCGACGACGTCGAGCCGCCCCGCCAGGGTGCCATCGGCAGCTAGCTGGCCAACGAAACTACCGTTGACGCCCGCCAGCCGCTGTTCCGCCTCCACCGTCAGATTGAGCCCCGACGCGCCATCGGCGCCTGCCGCGGTCAACCGGGCGGAAAAGCGCACCGGCTGGCCGCCCAGCTGACCTTTCCCCACAGCGATCAGCCCGCCAGCCTCGGTCGTCTCCAGGGTGGCCGCGATCTGCTCCAGCACGAGCCCGCCGACCCGTAGCCGCCCCTTATCGATCCGCGCCGAAAACGCGCTCAGCCAATAGGGCGGCCAGCCGGCCAGTTCGCCATGCTGCAACGGCCAGCCCACCGAAATGTCCGGTCCGCTCAAGGACAGTTCGCGCGCATCCACCCGCCCGGCCAGCAACGGCAGGGGTGCCACCCGTAGCCGCAGCGCCTTCACGGTAAGCGCCGGAGCGGTCAATTCCTGGCCGGGCTCATTACTGGCCACCACGACATCGGCGGCCGTCAGCTCGGTTTCCGGCAACAGCGAAAGCGTGATCTGCCCGGCAATGGTGACCGGACGGCCCAGCGTGACGCTGGCGAGCGATTCGATCGTTCCGCGATAGCGGTTCCAGTCCAGCCGGCCCGGAACCTGCCAGGCGCACAGCAGCGCCAGCGCAAGCAGCGCCCCAAGCGAGACCAGCAGGATGCGTGTAGCCCGCATGTCAGTCCGACAGTCCCGAGCCAACCGGGCCGTAGCCACCGCCGCCGGGGGTCTCGATCACGAACGCATCGCCGGCCACCAGTTCGGCGCTGTCCGTGCCGGAGAGTACCTGGTACGTGCCGTCGATACCCTCCACCCATTGCCGTCCAGCCGCCCCGTCTTCGCCGCCAGCCAAGCCGAACGGCGCGACGTTGCGCCGGGACGCCACGATCACCGCCGTCATCGGTTCCAGGAAACGGATGCGCCGGATCGACCCGTCCCCACCGCGCCATTGCCCCTCGCCACCGGAAAAGCGGCGAATGGCAAACGTCTCAAGGCGCACGGGATAGCGAAGCTCCAGCACTTCCGGATCGGTCATCCGCGTGTTGGTCATGTGCGTCTGCACCGCCGAGGTACCACCGACCCCCGGCCCGGCACCGGTGCCGCCGCAGATGGTTTCGTAGTATTGCCGGGTTGCATCGCCGAACAGGAAATTGTTCATCGTCGCCTGCGAGCAGGCGATTGCCCCCAGTGCGCCGAACAGCGCATTGCAGGTCGCCTGCGACACCTCGGTGTTGCCCGCCACCACGGCGGCCCCCGGATGCGGGGCGAGGAAGCTTCCATCCGGAACGATCAGCCGGATCGGCTTCAGGCAGCCATCGTTCAGGGGAATATCGTCACCGACCAGGCAGCGGAACACATAGAGCACCACCGCCCGCGTCACCGCCGGTGGCGCATTGAAATTACCTTCCCGCTGCGCCGAGGTTCCGGTGAAGTCCACCGTCGCACTGCGGCTTGCCTGGTCAACGGTCACCGTCACGCGGAGCATCGCGCCGTCGTCCATCGTGTAATCGAACGAGCCGTTGCCGATCCGCGCCAGCACCCGGCGCACACTCTCCTCGGCGTTGTCCATCACGTGGCGCATGTAAGCGGCGACCGTTTCCCAGCCGAACTGGGCCACGACGCGGCCGAGTTCCTGCACGCCTTTTTCGTTCGCCGCGACCTGCGCCTTGATATCGGCGACATTCACATCCGGGCTGCGGGCAGGATATTTCGCCCCGTTCAGCAGCGTGCGGAACTCAGCCTCGCGAAACTCCCCGCCATCGACCAGCAGGAAATCATCGATCACCACGCCCTCCTCCTCCAGCGTGCGGGAGGTTGGCGGGGTGGAGCCCGGGGTGGTTCCACCGATATCGGCGTGATGCCCACGCGAGCCGACGAAGAACCGGATACTGGTTCCATCCGTATCGAACACCGGCGTGATCACCGTCACGTCCGGCAGATGGGTGCCGCCGTTGAACGGGTTGTTCAGCGCCACCACGTCGCCCGGCTTCAGGCTGGCGCCGCGGGCGCGCAGCACGGTCCGCACGCTTTCCCCCATCGCCCCCAGATGCACCGGCACATGCGGCGCGTTGGCGACCAGATTGCCCTCGGCGTCGAAGATCGCGCAGGAGAAATCCAGCCGCTCCTTGATGTTCACACTCATCGAAGTGTTCTGCAGCACCGCCCCGGTCTGCTCGGCCACCTTCATGAACAAATTGTTGAACAGCTCCAGCAGCACCGGATCCGGCTTCTCGCTGCCGGCCGGAACCCGGCGCGCCTGCGGGACCATCCGGCGCAGCAGCATATGGTCGCGCGGCGTGATCTCCGCGGTCCAACCCGGCTCGATCACGGTCGTCGCATTCGCCTCGCGCACCAGCGCCGGCCCGGCGATCCTGTCGCCGGCGAGCAGCGCGGTCCGCTCGTAAACCGGCGTATCGTGCGCGGCACCACCGGTGAACATCGAGACGGTGTCGATCACCTCCGGGGCCCCTACCTGGCGTTCGGGCAGCAGCGTCTCGGTCACGCTCTCGCCCGGGGCGATCGCCTCCACCGCCACCGCCTCCACCACCAGCGCCCGGCCGGGCGTGGCGAAGCCGAAACGGGCGCGATGGGCGGCGGTGAATTCGGTCACGACCGTGTCCAGATCCCGCAGCCCCACGATCAGCGCCGCCTCGGTACCGGCGTAGCGCAGGTGCAACTGCCGGTGGACAACGATGCCGCCGGCATCCGCGCCCTGCGC
>CAINEA010000449.1 GCA_903847525.1 uncultured Acetobacteraceae bacterium
GATTGGGAATCGGGCGGCGGCAACGACATGGGAAGCTTGACTCATGCCGCGACTCGCGTGTCAACCGTCGATCAGCGATCGACTACCTGGGCAGTTACTAAAATAGGAGATATAGGATTTCCTCTACTAAATTTGAAATTCGGTCCCGACTTCATAAAGAATTTAGCTAAAGAATCTTGCGGCTCTCCCCAGCTGATGCAATCACTATGCTTACAGAGTTGCTATAGATTCGATGCATATGAAAGATTTCTTCAATTAAAACATATAAATCCAACATCGTATGAAATTAAGAAAATATTAGAGGCTACGGCGTCGCAAGGTGATTTTAGCACAATTGTGGAAGATATGCATGGCGGGCCGAAGGTTCGTGGGCAAGAACGAAAAGAATACGAATTCGTCGATGGATCGAAAGGGGATGTTTATCGATGTGTTCTCTTGGCTATATCATCTGACCCCCCACAGATGACGTTGTCATATTCTGAACTTATCGATCGTGTTCAAAAGATCTGCATTAATGGCTCACCAGTAGGCTCCAGTGTGAGCGAAGCCTGTGTGCAGATAGACAAGCTTGCATCCCGATCGGTGCAGAGCGAATCTTCATCGCCAGGAGGTAAACCAATTGAATGGGATACCTCCAGTGCGGTCGAAACAATTAACGTGGCGGAGCCATATTTTCTCTTTTACCTTCGCGCATCGAATCAACTCGGGCGCCTCGGAACACGATAGGCGAACCTAAATCTTATTGGAAGAAAGCTCCGATGCCCCTCGATCAAACCCGTCCCGCCAAGCAAGGCTCCGATTGGATTGCCCCCGACTGCTCCGGCCAGAATTTCTACGAAACCGACCGTGGCCTGCGCGACCTGCTGGCCATCTACCTGCCCGAGGACATCCGCGCCCACCTGACCCCGCACTACGCCGAACTCGGCCAAATCGCTGGTGGCCGGCTCGACGAACTCGCCCGCACCGCCGACCGCCACGGCCCAATCCTGCATGCCCGCGACAAATTCGGCCGCGACGAAGACTGGATCGAGTACCACCCCGCCTACCGCGAAATGGAAACAATCGCATTTGAAAAATACCAGTTCCACGCCATGAGCCACCGGGCGGGCGTGCTCGGCATGGACCGGCCGCTGCCGCCGGTCGCCAAATATGCCTTCACCTATCTGTTCGTGCAGGGCGAGTTCGGTCTGATGTGCCCGATCAGCGTCACCGACACCTCCACCTACCTCATCCGCAAATTTGCCAGCCCGGAACTGCAGAACTATCTGCTGCCGAAAATGCTCTCGGCCGATCCGGAAACCTTCTGGAAAGGCACGCAGTTCATGACCGAAAAGGCCGGCGGTTCAGATGTCGGCGCGATCGAAACCATCGCCCGCAACGAGGTCGGCATTTGGCGGCTGTATGGCGAAAAATGGTTCTGCTCGCACACCGATGCCGACGTCGCGCTGCTGCTGGCCCGGCCCGAGGGCGCGCCGCCCGGCACCAAAGGCCTGGCGCTGTTCGCCCTACCGCGCCGGCTGAAGAACGGCAGCCGCAACGCCTATCGGATTATCAGGCTGAAGGACAAGATGGGCACCCGCTCGATGGCCAGCGGCGAGATCCGGCTGGAAGGCGCGGAGGCCTATCTGGTCGGCGATGTCACCGCCGGGCTGAAGCAGATGATGGAACAGGTGAATCTATCCCGCCTGTCGCACGGCGTGCGCGCCGCAGCGATGATGCGCCGCTGCGTCAACGAGTCGCTCACCGTCGCCCGCAACCGCATCGCCTTCGGCCGCCGCCTCATCGATTTCCCCCTCCTGCGCCGGCAGTTGGCAAAGATGATCGTGCCGACGGAGCAGGCGCTGTCCATGTCGATGGCCGCCGCCGATGCCATGGGCCGCGCCCAGGCCGGAGACGCGGACGCCGAAGCCGAACTGCGCATTCTCACCCCGCTGCTGAAACTCCGCGCCTGCCGCGACAACATCACCGTCGCCACCGGCGCGATGGAGGTGCGCGGCGGCAATGGCTATATCGAGGATTGGGTGAACCCCAGGCTGGTGCGCGACGCCCATGTCGGCCTGCTCTGGGAAGGCACCAGCAACATCAATGCGCTGGACGTGATCCAGCGCGCCGTCGGCAAGGCCGGTGGCCACCGCGCCTTGCAGGCCATGCTGCGCCGCCGCCTCGGCAACGCCTCGCCTCTACCCGAACATTTCCGCAACCACCTGGAGCAAACCTTGGACCGCGCCGTGCAACTGGCCGAGCAAGTAGCAAAAGCCGGTTCCGAACCGCAGGCCCGTCGCGCCGCCACCGCGCTGTACGACGCGGCCAGCGCCGTGCTGCTTGCCTGGGAAGGCTCCCGCCCCGGCGCCGATGCCCGCCGCGTGCTGCTGGCCCGGATGGTGATCGCCCACAGGCTGTCGCCGCAGGACCCGCTGCAGATCGAGGATGCCGCAGGCGAGGACGCGGCCATCGACCTGCTGCTGGACGAGACGCCGCTGACGCTCGATCAGGTCGCGCCGCTGCTGGCGGGCTAAAGGGTTTACTCCGCCAATGCCAAGCGATATATGATACCGATATCATATATCGCTTGGCATCATGAGAACCCTCGTCGACATCCCCGATAGCCAGATCCGCGAACTGGCCGAACTCTGTGAGCAGGTGAACCGCCCGCGCGCGGCGCTGATCCGCGACGCGATTGCGGATTATCTGGCACGCCATCGCCGCCATGCTGAGCAGGATGCGTTCGGCCTATGGGGACCCGGCGTGCCGGACGGCGTCGCCTACCAGGAGAAAGCCCGCAACGAGTGGTAGGGGCCCTGTTCGACACCAACATCCTCATCGACCATCTGCGCGGCATCGAAGCTGCGCGGGATGAACTGGCCCGCTATACCGACAAGGCCATCAGCCTGATCACCTGGATGGAGGTCCTGGTGGGCACCTCCGAGCCTCATCGGCCGGGGACCCGCGCCTTCCTGGACAGCTTCACCCGGATCGAGATCGATCCGCGCGTGGCCGAGCGTGCGGTGGCGTTGCGCCAAGCCCAGCGGATCAAGCTGCCGGATGCGATCGTCTGGGCCTCGGCCCAGGTGCATGGCAGGCTTCTGGTCACGCGCGATACGAAGGGTTTTCCGCCCGGCGATCCCAGCATCCGCATGCCCTATACGGTCACGACATAGCGTTCAGCCCGGCGGCGGCCATTGCTTGAACCGGTGGCCCAGCAGCAGGTCCACCGGTTTCAGCACCCGGCCGCGATAGCGCACCGATATCGGCTCCAGCATCTCCACCCGGTCGAACAAGGGCGCCATCTCCTTCGCAACCCGATCGGCATGCTCGGGCACGATCAGCAGGACATCCTGCCCAATCGCGCCGGATGCCGGGCGAATGAAACCGAACTGGCGGCAATCGAGGTTTATGCAGGTCAGCGCGACATCGGGGCCCAGCCCGTAGGCGATCTTGCCGGCCTCCCGCCAGGTCGGCGCGGCCAGCGCCGTCCCCGGCCGGTTCAGCAGGCCGCGCGCGGCCAAATCCGTGCGCAGCGAACTCCAATCCACGGCCTCCAGCATCGGGTCCGTGCGCGGCGCGAACAGCCGGACCACCGGGTTCAGCAGATCGAACCGCACACCGACGCCGAGCACCGCCAGCACCGCCACGGCGAAGATGGCCGTGCCCGCCAAGGTGCGCCGCGTGGCGCGGCTGCCGCGATCCAGCCATTGCACGATCAGCATGCCCAGCAGCGGGAACAGCATCAGGTACCCCGGCGCCGCCCAGTGAAACAGCACCCGCTGGCTGGACCAGGCAGCGATCAGCACGAACGCGACAATGGGCGGTGCACCCAGGCAGCACAGCAGCCAGCCGCGCCATTCCGATGGCCCGCGACGCAGCGCGGCAACGAATGCCACCATCATCGGCGCCCAGATCCACGGCAGGATGAACAGCGCCTCGCCGGCCAGGGTGGACAGCGCCATGAACGGCCGGAACCTGGTGGCACCCGCCCGTCCGCCCTGAAAGGCGAAGGACGCCCAGCCATGTGTCGCGTTCCACAGGATCACCGGGCTGAACAGCGCGAAGGCCACCAGCGCCGCGACATACGGCTCCGGCCGCGCCAGCCAGTGCCGGTGCGCGCGGCTGGTCAGCAGGAACACGAACGCCCCACCGATCGTCAGCACCGCGGAATACTTGGACAGCAAAGCGAGGCCGGCGCAGATCCCGGCTCCGATCCACCAACCGCGCCCCCGATTGGCCCCCCGATCCGCGATGGCGTGCATCAGGCACAGCGCGGCGCCCAGCAGCGCGCAATCGAGCGGTCCGTCCGGCAATACCCACGTCGCGCTGGTCACGCCCAGCACCGGCGACAGGCTGAACGCGAACGCCGCCCAGAACCCTACCCGCTCATTGGCCGCCGCAGCGCCCAGCCGGAACATCAGCCAGGTAGATAGCGCCGACAGCGCGATGAACGGCAGTCGCACCGCCAGCGGCGACTCGCCAAAAACCTGCGCCGCGCTCCAGGACAGCCACCAGGAAGCCGGCGGATGGTCGAAATAGCCGAGAGAGAAAACCCGGCCGGCGGCGACCATGTAGCTCTCGTCGACGCCCAGCCCCAGCGACCAGGCGAACCCCAGCCGGACCAGCGTCGCGGCCAGGATCAACCAGAGCACGTCGGATCGGGGTGACCTTTCGGCCACCCCTATGGACCCGTTCAGTTAGGCCGCCACCACCGGTGTCGCCTGCTCGCCCAGGCCGGCGATGCCGATCTTCATCATCTGGCCGGCCTTCAGGAAGGTCGGCGGCTTCATGCCGGCGCCGACGCCGGGCGGCGTGCCGGTGCTGATGATGTCGCCGGGATGCAGGGTGATGAAGTGGCTGACATAGCTGACAAGTTTCACCACGCCGAAGATCATCGTCTTGCTGCTGCCGTCCTGCATCCGCTTGCCGTCCACGTCGGTCCACATATGCAGGTTCTGCGGATCGGGGATCTCGTCCTTGGTCACCATCCACGGGCCGGTCGGCCCGAACGTGTCGCAGCCCTTGCCCTTGTCCCAGGTGCCGCCGCGCTCGATCTGGAATTCGCGCTCGCTGACGTCGTTGCAGACGCAATAGCCGGCGACGTGATCCATCGCGTCGGCTTCGGACACGTAGCTCGCGGTCTTGCCGATCACGATGCCGAGTTCGCATTCCCAATCGGTCTTCACCGAGCCGCGCGGGATATTCACCGCGTCATAGGGGCCGGAATAGGCGCCGAGCGATTTCAGGAACACGATCGGCTCCTTCGGGATCGGGTTGCCGGTCTCGGCCGCATGATCGGCGAAGTTCAGGCCGATGCAGACGAAGTTCACCGGCCGCGCCACGCAGGCGCCGATGCGTGGATTGCCGTCGACCTTCGGCAGCGAAGCCAGATCCAGCCCAGCTAGCATCTTCAACGACGCATCGGACAGGGCGAACCCATCGATGTCGCGCACCACGCCGGACAGGTCGCGGATGGCGCCGGAGGCGTCGAGCACGCCCGGCTTCTCGGCCCCGGCGGGTCCGTAACGCAATAGCTTCATGATGGGTTTCCTTCCCTTAGTGCACCATCGCTTGGCTACTTTAACCGAGCGATGGAATGGCACGTTAAACAGCAATCAAGCTCAGAGTGTCCAACCGCCGTCTATCACCAAAGCCTGCCCGGTGACGAATTGGCTCTCGTCGCTGGCCAGATATACCGCCATGGCGGCGATTTCCTCGGGCGAGCCGAGCCGGCCCATCGCCTGGCGGGCGATAAAGGCAGCGCGGGCCTGATCCACCGATCCAACCTGGGCGGCGTTGGCCGCGATCCGATCGTTCAGGCTCGGCGTCTGCACCGTACCCGGGCAGATGCAGTTGCAGCGCACGCCCTGCTTCACGAAATCCGTGGCGATCGATTTGGTCATGCCGATCACGGCGGCCTTCGTCGTGCCGTAGATAAAGCGGGCCGGCGCGCCCTTGATGCTGCTGGCGGCCGAAGACATGTTGATGATCGAACCGCCCTTGCC
>CAINEA010000450.1 GCA_903847525.1 uncultured Acetobacteraceae bacterium
CCGCGCGCGCGGTCCATCTTCAAAATTTGGAACGGCTGCGGCGTGCCCAACAGCGGGCCGACGTCGCGCACCGGGCGGATATCGACCTGGCTGCCGGGCAGGAACGCCACGGCGCCGCCGAGATCGACGGTGAATCCGCCCTTGACGCGGCCATAGATCGTGCCGTTGACGCGTATCTGGGTCTCGAACGCCTTTTCCAGGTTCGTCCAGGCCTCCTCGCGGCGGGCCTTCTCGCGCGACAGCACGATGGCACCGTCACGGTCTTCGTAACGTTCGACGTAGAGCTCGATCAGGTCGCCGGGCTTGACCTCGACCTTCTCGCCGGGGGCGCCGAATTCCTTCAGCGCCACGCGCCCCTCGGATTTCAGGCCGACATCGACGATCGCGAATTCTTCGGTGAGACGGATCACCTTGCCGGTGACGACGGAACCTTCGAAGCCTGCATTCAGGCCAATGGTCTCGTCGAGGAGCGAGGCGAAATCTTCGCCTGCGAAATGGTCGGAGATAGCGAGAGATGCCATGAGAGTGTTGTTTTCCGTGACGGGGGCCGGCCATCTGGCCGGCGTTTTCCGTTGGTGTGCGCAATCTCCGCCCAGGATCATCCATGTGGCAGAAACACGTCTTACCCGCTTCTGAGGCGGGCCGATTGAGGGAAAGGCATATATCGGTAAGCCTCCCGGCCGGCGCAAGCCGGAGGGACGCGGGTCTGATACGCCGGTTGCAAGGAGAGTCAAGGGAAGCGAGACGAATTCCACCGGAGAAGCACGTTTCTCACGCCAGTGTAATCATCCGATGTTATCACCGGGTGTAATCACCCGATGAAATCGACACCCGGTCCATCCCGCAACTGCATCGAAGCCGATCAGACCCTCCGAATGTTCCAGGGGAACGCCCCCGTCGCCTCGATCAGGCCGGTCAGGTTTTTCCGGTAGGCTGTGCGGATCTGGAACTGGCCCAGCGGCACGGTCGGCACGGCCGAGAAACCCTCCACCTGGATCGCGTCCGCCAACCGGTTGCGGGAAGCATCGTCCGGCGCCGCCAGCCATTCGACGGTCAGGCTTTCGATTTTTTCGTTAGCGAACCAGCCGAACCAGCCCGAGGCGCCCTGGCCCCGCAGGATGGCGCTGATCACCGGCAGGCTGATCGAGCCGCTCGGCCACCAGGTGTGGAAGATCGACCACCCCCCCTTCTCCACCGTTTCCTTACTGGCGCGCCGCTGCACCACCGAGCCCCAGTCGGTCGCCACCATCTCCACGTTCATGCCGATCTTCTTCAGCGTGTCGTAGGTCACGTCGCCCAGCGGCCCGATGGAGACGAAATCGGTAGGATTGATGATCACCACCTTCTGGCCGTCGTAGCCCGCTTCCTTCAGCGCCGCCTTCGCCGCCTCGGTGTTCCCCGTCATCGCGGACGCACCGATCTCACGCCCATACGGCGTGCCGCAGGGCAGTAGCGCCTTGCAGGTGCGGAACGCCGTCGCGTCGTTGCCGGTCACCGCTTCCATGTAGTCGCTCTGGTTCACCGCCATCAGCACGGCGCGGCGGATGCGCACGTCGTTGAACGGCGGGTTCAGGTGATTGAAGCGCAGCACCCCATTAAAGCCGGAGGGATTGGCGCTGCCGATGGCTATGTCGGGATTCTTGCGCAGCAGCGGCACCAGATCGGCCTGCACCTGCTCGTACCAGTCGATCTCCCCGGCCTGCAAAGCGGCGGCCGAGGTCGCCGAGTCTGGAATGATCTTCCATTCCACCCGGTCGAAATGCGCCACCTTGCCGCCGGAGGTGAATTCGGCCGGCTCCTGGCGCGGCACGTAAGCGGCGTTACGGGCATAGGCGACGGAGGCGCCGGGCACGAATTCATCCTTGATAAAACGGAACGGGCCGGAGCCCATTGTCTCGGTGATCTGCTTAAACGGATCGGACTTCGCCACGCGTTCGGGCATCATGAAGGCGATATTGGCATCCGGCTTGGCAATCGCCTCGATCAGAATGGGCAGCTTCGATTTCAGCTTGATCCGGATGGTCCGGTCATCCGCCACGCCCCATTCATCGACGAATTTGTTGATCGTCTGCCCCAGCGTGTCGCGCGCCGCCCACCGCGCCAGGCTCGGCGCGCAATCCTGCGCCCGCACCGTCTCGCCGTCGTGGAATTTCAGCCCGTCGCGCAGCTTGATCTCATAGGTCCGCCCGTCCTCCGAAACCGTGTAGCCCTCCGCCATCTGCGGCATCGGCTCGCCCTTGGCGTTCACGCCGAACAGCGTGTCGTAGACCGCCCAACCGTGATTGGCGGTGACCGCCGCGGTAGTGAAAATCGGGTCCAGCAGGGTGAGGTTGGACTGCGGCACGAAGCGCAGCACCCGCGCATTGGCTGGCTGCGCGATGGCAAAGCGCGTCGGCAGAGCAGCGGCCACGGCGCTGGCGCCGAGAAAGGTGCGGCGTTTCATAATCATTCTGCCCCATAAAAATCCCTGTTGCCCAACGATGGCCGAACCTGGGGGCCGGAAGCAACGGAAACCTTGAGAGTTCAGCCCGCCAGGCGCTTGCGCCGATTAGACCAGCAGGCGCTTGCGCCGCTTAGACCAGTAAGCGCTTGCGCACCTCGGCCAACGCCGTCGCGAAAGCGGCGTCGGCGTCCATCGTCGTCGTGTCCAGCAGATATGCGTCGGCCGCCGCCCGCAATGGTGCCGCCGCTCAGGCCCGGTCGGCGGCATCGCGGGCGCGCATATCGGCTTCCACCGTCGCCAGTTCCGCTGGCGTCCCCTTGGCCCGCAATTCCAGCCAGCGGCGGCGTGCCCGCTCCGGCAGGCTGGCGGTCACGAACAGCTTGGCCGGAGCTTCCGGAAAGATCACGGTGCCGATGTCACGCCCGTCCAGCACCGCGCCGCGCTCGCGGCCGAAATTACGCTGGAAATCCAACAGCGCGGCCCGCACGCCGGGTACCGAGGCAACCGCCGCGGCCGCAGCGTCGGCCGCCGGGCCACGCAGATCGCCCCGCTCGAGATCCGACGGCTGCAAGGCGCGCGCCGCAGCCTCGGCCACCACCGGATCGGCGGGGTCGGCCTCACTGTCCAGCACACGCCGGCCAACGGCGCGATACAGCAACCCGGTATCCAGATAGGGCAGCCCGAGCTCCGCCGCCAGGCGGCGCGCCAGCGTGCCCTTGCCGGCCGCAGCCGGACCGTCGATGGCGATAATCCGGGGTACGGGGCTCATGCCGGATCGAGCACCGCGCCGATGCCGGTCATCAGCCCGACGAATCCGGTAAAACTCGTGTCGATGAAGGCGCTGTCATCGACCGACACCGGGGCCGCCGTCGCCTGCCCCAGCACCAGCGCGCTCATGGCGATGCGGTGATCCATATGCGTCGCCACGTGCCCGCCGCCTGCCGGAGGCCCACCCGTGCCGTGCACGATCAAATCGTCGCCCTCGATCTCGACCCGCACGCCGTTGACCGTCAGCAGCGCCGCGGTGGCGGACAGGCGATCGCTTTCCTTCACCCGCAATTCCTTAAGCCCTCGCATCCGCGTCGCTCCATTGCCGCAGGACGCCAGCACGGCCAGGATCGGGTACTCGTCGATCATGCTCGGCGCCCGGCCCGGCGGCACGTCGATCGCCCGCAGCGCGCCATGCGCCACCACCAGATCTCCCACCGGCTCGCCCCCCTCGGTGCGACGGTTCTCCACAACGATATCCGCGCCCATCTCCTGCAGGCAGAGCAGCAGGCCAGCGCGCAGCGGGTTCAGCCCCACCCCGTCGATCCGCAGCCGCGAGCCCGGCACCAGCAGCGCCGCCGCCAGCGGAAAGGCCGCCGAGGACACGTCGCCCGGCACGTCCACATCCGCGCCGCGCAGTTCCGGCTGGCCGGTCAAATGGATGATCCGGCCTTCGCCCACGGTTTCCACCGCCACCTGCGCGCCGAAATGGCGCAGCATGTTCTCCGAATGGTCCCGCGTCGCCTCCGGCTCCTCCACCCGCGTGATCCCACGCGCGTTCAGCCCGGCCAGCAGGATGGCCGACTTCACCTGAGCCGAAGCGACAGGCAACCGGTATTCCAGCGGCATCGCATCCTCCGCGCCCTCGATCGCCAGCGGCAACCGGCCGCCCTCGCGGCTCGTGAACCGCGCCCCGGTCGCCGACAGCGGATCGGTCACCCGCCGCATCGGCCGGCCGCGCAGGCTCGCGTCACCGGTCAGCACGGAAAAAATCGGATGGCTGGCCAATATGCCGCACAGCAGCCGCGCCGCCGTGCCGGAATTGCCCATGTCCAGCACATCCGCCGGCTCAGTCAGCCCGCCTATGCCGCGCCCGGCAACCGACCAGCGCCCGCCGCCATGGTTCACCACCTCGGCCCCCAAGGCGCGCATCGCCGCGGCCGTGCGCAGCACGTCCTCGCCTTCCAACAGGCCAGTGATGCGGGTTTCCCCCACTGCCAGGGCGCCGAACATCAGCGCGCGATGGCTGATGGATTTATCGCCCGGCACGGAAATGCGGCCGGTGATCGGGCCGGCGGGCCGGCGGGCGATCAATGGCCGGATTTGGGGTCTGGTCTGGTCTGAATGCATCTCGACAGGTCCGAATGAGGCCCGCCGATTAGCATGGAGGGTCCGGGTTTGACAGGCTCCCGGCCTTCTGAACACCGATTGAGGGTTTGACAGCGAGTGCCGGTGATGGCATGGCCGCCCGCTCCGCGGTTTCCACTGCCGCAGCGCGCGTTTGCGATCACCCGTTTAGTATAAAGAGGCCACTCGATGGCAAAGCCAGAACTCGGCACCAAACGCGTCTGCGTCGCCTGCGGCGCCCGCTTCTACGATCTGACCAAAATTCCCGCACTCTGCCCGAAATGCGGCACGGAACAGCCGCTGGATGTGCCGCGCGTGCGTCGCGCCGGCGGCAACGTGGCCGAGGACAAGCGCATCAAGAAGCCCGTCCCAGCCCCCGGACTGGAGGATGCGGAGATCGAGGTGGAAGGCGTGGAGGAAGTCGAGGACGAGGACGTCCTGGAAGACACCTCCGACCTGGAAGACGATGCCGACACGATCGGCGCCGACATCGTCGAGGTAGAACCCGACAACGACGACGTCGAACGCTGATACGATCCGCACGTGGAACGGGGCGCCCCGATCGGGGCGCCGAAATCCTGGCGCGGATCCTTCCTGCCAAAAGAACGGCCAGCCAAAAGAACGGCTTGACGCAGATCAATGCCGCGCCCGTAATCCGTCGCGATAACTTTTCCCATCGACAGAAGGAAGAGACGGCGATGAATGCGTCCGACATTATGACCATCCGCGTGATCACCGCGGGGCCAGAAGCGCCGATCAACGAACTCGTATCGCTGATGCTCACGAACCGCATCAGTGCGGTGCCGATCGTGCAGGATGGCGCGCTTCTAGGTATCGTTTCCGAGGGCGACCTGATCCGCCGGGCCGAAACCGCGACCGAGCCGAAACGCTCGCGCTGGCTCGAAATCGCCACTTCCATTTCCACGCTGGCGCATGACTACGCCAAGTCGCATGGCCGCCGCGCCAGTGAGATCATGACCACCGACGTGATCTCGGTGACCCCCGACACGTCCATCGCCGATATCGCGACGATGCTGGAAAAGCACCACATCAAGCGCGTGCCCGTGGTGGAACAGGGCAAGCTGGTCGGCATCGTCAGCCGCGCCAACCTGCTGCAGGCACTCGCCAGCCGGCTGACCACGTCGGAAAGCGACCGCTCGGACGACCGCACCATCCGGGCCAAGCTGTTCGCCGAACTCGAAAAGCAGAAATGGGCCGCCATGCCGAACGACGCCAATGTGGTGATCGAGAACGGCATTGTGCACCTCTGGGGCATCATCCAGTCCGAGGAAGAGCGCAAAGCGATGATCGTGGCCGCGGAGAACACCCCGGGCGTGAAGCAGGTCGTGGATCACATGGGATACCGCGTCTACACCGGGCTGTAGGAAGCAAGGCCAGGTGCGCTGCCCCTGGCCTCGCCTCACATCCCGCGATACCCTCCCGACATTCCAGGGGAGGATCCGATGAAACTACTGACGCAGGAAGCGGTCGAGCAATACAACCGCGAGGGCTGGTACGCCCCGGTCAGTGTGCTGTCACCCTCCGAAGCCAGCGCGATCCGCGGCAAGCTCGAAGCATTCGAGGCGGAAGCCGGCGGCCTGAAGGGTCCGCTGCGCCACAAGAGCCACCTGCTGTTTACTTGGCTCGATGAACTCATCCGCCACCCGCGCATCCTCGATGCCGTGGAAGACGTGATCGGCCCCAACATCCTCTGCTGGGGCAGCAGTTTCTTCATCAAGGAGCCGCGCAATCCCGGCTTCGTGTCCTGGCACCAGGACTCGACCTACTGGGGCCTCGATCCCGCCGATGTCATCACCGCCTGGGTGGCATTTTCTGACAGCAACGCCGCCAACGGCGCCATGCGCGTCATCCCCGGCACCCACAAGCTCGACCAGGTCACCCATCGCGACACCTTCAACGCCGACAACCTCCTCAGCCGCGGCCAGGAGATCGAGGTGGACGTGGACGCGAGCCAGGCCCGGATGCTGGAACTTCGGGCCGGCGAGATGTCGCTGCACCACGTCCGGCTGATCCACGGCTCGGACCCGAACCCGTCCGACACCCGCCGCATCGGCTTCGCGATCCGCTACATCCCCACCCATGTGCGACAGGTCGCCGGCACCCATGACAGCGCGACACTGGTCCGCGGCGTGGATACCGAACAGAATTTCGCCCTCGAACAGGCCCCGAAATCGGACATGTCCGTTCAGGCCCAGGCCTTCCACGCCGAGGTCACCAACCAGCACGCCAACATCCTGATGCGCTCGACCAACCGCGCCATGCGCGCCTGAGGCCCACGGAAGGGGCGCCGGTCAGCCGGCGGGCAGATCCCAGACCGGGTCCTTCAGCTGCGCCACGAACGCGACATGGGCTTCTCGCTCCGCCTCGCTGACGGCCACCAGCCGCGGCGTGCGCGGCCCCGTGCGGCTGTAGGCGACGGAAGAAAAGCCTTCCTGCCCGTCCTCGGCCAGCAACAGCCCGCGCTGGCGCCCGCCCGTGAGCTCCACGTACACTTCCGCCAGCAGCTTGCAGTCCAGCAGCGCGTTGTGGGTGGTGCGGGCGGACAGGTCGATCTCGAACCGCCGGCACAGCGCATCCAGGCTGTTCGGCATGCCCGGGAAGCGCTCCTTGGCCAGGACCAGCGTGTCGATCATCCGCGACCGGTCCAGCTTCGGCATCCCGATCCGCAGGAACTCCGCGTCCAGGAAGCCGAAATCGAACGCGGCGTTATGTGCGATCAGCTTATCGTCGCGCAGGAACTCCAGCAGTTCCCGGGCGATATCGGCGAAGACCGGCTTGCCTTCTACGTCCGCGCTGGTCATGCCATGGATCCGGCTCGCCTCGGCGGGAATGTCGCGCTGCGGGTCGATCACCCGGTGAAAGAACGCGCCAGTCGGCAGGTCGTTGACCAGCTCCAGTCCGGCGAACTCGATCACCCGGTCGCCGGTCAGCGGATCGAGGCCGGTGGTCTCGGTGTCGAACAACACGCAGCGGGTCATGCCAAATAGCTCATGTATGCAGGCTCCGGATCAGCGGGCGCAGCTGGCGCAGGGTGTTATTTCTCGACAGGCCGGTGCGGATCACGATATCGGCGCGCCGGCGCTTTTGCGCATCCGGCATTTGCCGCGCGATCACGGCGCGCACCTGGTCCGCGGTCATGCGGCCACGCAGCATCACCCGCTGCACCTGCACCGACAGCGGCGCGGACACCACAAGGACGAGATCGACCTCGTCGGCCATGCCCATCTCTATCAGCAGAGGATTGTCGATCACCACCGCCGGAGCCGAAATGCGCCTGGCCCGGGCGATAAAGCGGCGGACATTGTCGCGCACCAGCGGGTGCACGATCGCTTCCAGCCGGCGCAGGTTTTCCGGCTGCTGCAGCACCGGGCGCAGCTTTCCGCGGTCCACGGCGCCGTCCACCACCGAGCCGGGAAAGGCGAGCTCGATCGGCCACACCGCCCGGCCGCCCTTCAGGTACATCCGGTGCACGTCCGCGTCGGCGTCATAAACGGGGATGTGAGCGCGGCGGAACGCCTGCGCCGCGGTGGACTTGCCCATGCCGATCCCGCCGGTGAGGCCGATGACCTTCATCCGTGCATCAGGTCCGAAGCGACGAAGCGGCGCAGCTCGTCATCCACCACCGGCGCCACGCCGAACCAGGCCGCGAACGACGGCACCGCCTGGTGCAGCAGCATGCCCAGCCCCTCCACCGGCCGCAGCCCGGCGGCACGCGCCTGGGCCAGCAGCGGGGTTTCCAACGGCACATAGACGATATCGGCCACCGCCATGTTCTTCGGCGCGCGGGACAGATCGAGGCCAAGATCGCCCTCTCCGTGCATGCCGAGCGAGGTGCAGTTGACCACCAGCGCATGATCCGCGACCGCTGCGCTGCGTTGCTCCCACGGGATCGTCCGCAGCCCGGGCAGTTGCTGGGCCAGTACCTCCGCCCGGTCCGGGGTGCGATTCGCCAGCGTCACGCTTACGCCCAGATCCTGCAGCGCCGCGACAATCGCCCGGGCACCCCCGCCGGCGCCCAGCAGCAGCGCCGGGCCGGCAGTGGGATCGACGCCGTGCGCGCGCAGATTGGCGATGAAGCCGAGCCCGTCGGTATTGAAGCCGCTGATGCCTGTCTCGCCGAACACCAGCAGATTCACTGCGCCGGCGCGTTTCGCGGTCGCATCCACCGTGTCGCAGATGTCGAACGCCGCCAACTTATGCGGGATGGTCACGTTGCCGCCCGCGATGCCAGCGGCGCGCAGGCCCCGCACGGCGACCACGAAATCCTGCGGCTGCACCGCGAACGGCACATAGGCCCCGTCGATGCCGTGCCGCTCCAGCCAGAACCCGTGCAACCGGGGAGACCGCGAATGTGCCACCGGCCAGCCGAAAATCCCGGCCACCTTCGCCTTGCCCGTTAAAATCGGCATTTCCGTCCCTGCTCCCCAAACTTCACGGCCGCAATCGTCCAGCAAGGACATGCCCCGAAACAGGCCAATTCGGCTAGAGGCCATTCGAGCCCGGCGTTCAACGCAAACGGATGCAGAGTTCAGGCGACGGTCCGAAGATTCGATCCTGGCAACAGCCCTCGGGGTTGCCAAAGCGGTGCCGGAAATCGACGACTTGATCGATCCGGGAACCCGGGATCAGTTTTTCTGCAAAGACCAATGTGCGGCACAACGGGCGCCGCCGACATCGGCCTCCAGTTTTCCCCCGCGAATCGTGCCCTTCAAGGTGATCGGATTTGGGGACGAGCCACCTTTGCCGAACTGAATGCCCTCCTCGGTCGTGGCAAACGAGCCATCGCCACCGATCGTTGCCCGCAATGTTGCCTTGCTCCATTCCGTCGTGATGACCCCGTCCTTCACCACACGGCGGAAATCGTCGCGGTTGATGTTGTTGCAGTATCAACTGTTGTTATTCGCCGTCTCGCGCTGGGTTCCGACATAGGTGCCGTCGAATGGGCTCGCGGCCAGCGATGCCGCGCACGGCACGAATAACCCGGTCCCACACAGTACGCCCGTCAGTGCCAGGCGCCGCAGTCTTGTGCCGACAACCATCGAATTCGCCCCCCCAACGTTTTTGCAATTATAGAGCAAGACACCCAACCGATGGGCCCGGATCGGCAGGCTAAATTCTAATGCCGATCGGTTCAATTAAAACCGGTCCCGCCAGACGCGCTTTGACACAAGGCGATCCCGGCGCTTTTCTGGCGCAAAGCAAGCAGGAGACATCCAGGACATGCCGATCCAAGCCGGGCATCCATTAGAGGGCATCAAGGTCATCGCGCTGGAACATGCGCTGGCGGCGCCGCTCTGCACCCGCCACCTCGCCGATCTCGGCGCCGAGGTGATCAAGATCGAGCGCCCCGGCGAGGGCGACTTCGCGCGCAGCTACGACAAATACGTGCTCGGCCAGGCCAGCTTCTTCGTCTGGCTCAGCCGCGGCAAGCGCAGCCTGACGCTGGACGTGAAGAACCCGGCCGCCCAGGAAATCCTGCACCGGCTGC